>JBDTSC010000133.1:0-9717 GCA_039931375.1 Ardenticatenales bacterium | reverse complement strand
ATCGCCGGCAGCTACGGCATGCGCGCCGCCGATCTGGCCGCGCTGAACGGCGTGCGCCCGACGGCGGTACTGCTGCCCGGGCGCACGGTCCGCGTGCCCGTCGTCCGCGCGGCGAACGCGCGGGCAGGCGCGCCGGCCGGGGCCGCGAGCGACGGCGGGGCGCACACGCTGCAGGCGGATGTCGGCGGCAGCGGCGGCGCCGACGCGGGCGGTGCGGCGGACGGCGCGGCTACACCGTACGAGGTGGTGTCGGGCGACACGCTGTATGGGCTGGCAGAGCGCTTCGACGTGGACATCGAGACGATCAAGCGGCGGAACGGCCTGCCGGCGGACGGGTCGATCTTCGCTGGACAGACGCTGCAGATCCCGACGCGCGCTGCAGGAACCGCGATCGCCCGCGCAGGCAGCGAGGCGGCAGACGGCGCGGACGACGACGGCACCCTATCGCCCACAGCGCCGGACCACGACGCGCTGGATACGACGGACACGATCACGGTCGCGCTCGGCGAGACGCTGAGCGCGATCGCGGCGCGCGAGGGCACGACGGCGGCGGCGCTGATCCGACTGAACGGGCTGGACGGCGACGCGATCTACGAGGGGCAGACGCTCCAGGTGCCGCACGCCGGCAGCGGCGTGATCGGCGGCGGCGGCGCGAAGCGGATCGAGGTGGACATCAGCGAGCAGCGGATGTACGTGTTCGAGGGCGGCAACCTGGCCTTCAATTGGACGGCCTCGACCGGCGTCGCCAGCCACCCGACGCGGACCGGCTCGTTCGCCGTCCAGAGCAAGGTGCCGAACGCTTGGTCCAGCGCGTGGCAGCTCTGGATGCCGGACTGGCTCGGGATCTACTGGGCCGGCGGCTCGGAAAACGGCATCCACGCCCTGCCGATCATCAACGGCACGACGCTCTGGGGCGGCCTCTTGGGCTCGCCGGTGAGCTACGGCTGCGTCGTCCTCGAGACGGCGGACGCGGAGACGCTCTACAACTGGGCGGACATCGGCACGCCGGTCGAGATCCACGACTGACGCGCGGCGCAGCGCTGTCCCGAGGCGTTGTCGCGGTGTTCTAGCCTCCGTATACTCGGAGCGATCCGGGTCCGGCGTCGGTGCGTATCCCCGGTCAATTCGTACGGCCTCGATCCCGGCGGCCCCGATCCGATGGCTCCGATCGACCCCGCCTCGATTCGGATTTCGACCGTTCGTGCATTCCGCCAGCGTCAGGAGCGCGTCCATGCGTCCATCATCACCCTCCCGCACCAGCGGCCACGACCCGCGGCGCATTTCCATCGCCCTTGCGCTCTTGGCCACCGCAGCGGCCTTTTCAAGCCCCGCGGTCCGCGCGGCGGCCACGATCACGGTGTGTCCGACGGGCTGCGACCATCCGACGCTCGGGGCGGCCGTGCAGGCGGCGGTCGAGGGCGATACGATCGAGGTCGGCGCCGGCAACTATCCCGCCGGCGTCGCGGTGGACAAGGCGATCACGATCCGTGGCGCGGGGCCCGAGCAGACCGTACTGAACGGCGGCGGCCGCACGGCCGTGTTGGCGCTGCGCAACACGACCGGCCGCGCCACGATCGAGAACTTGACGCTGACGGGCGGCACCGGCGTGGCGATCGAACATCAAATCTACGGCGCCGGCCTGTACATCAAGGGCAAGGCGGCCACCGCCCGCAACATCGTCGTCCGCGACAATCACAGCGCCCGCGACGGCGGGGGCATCTACATCGACGCCGGCGACGTGACGCTCGTCGACGTGATCGTGAAGGACAATTCCGCCGGGAACGCCGGCGGCGGCGTGTTCGCCAACGACGGCGGGACGCTGACGATGATCGGCGGCGAGATCTCACACAACATCGCCCGCAACCCCGACAAGCCGAGCGACGCCGAGGACACGAACGCGCGCGGCGCCGGGCTGATGAGCGAGGTGAACGCCACCGTGACCGGCACCGTCATCAAGGACAACGAGTCCGCGACGCAGGGCGGCGGCGTGTACTGCGTGCAAGCCTGCAAGATGACGATGACCGAGGTGACGATCGCCGGCAACAAAGCGCAACGCGGCGCCGGTGTGATGAACGCCTCAACGCTGACGATAGAACGCAGCACGGTCACGGGCAACCAGGCGGCCGAGTACGGCGGCGGCGTGTTCAACTTCAACCGGCTGACGGTCCTGGAGAGCGAGATCGTCGATAACACCTCCGAAAAGCAGGGCGCCGGCATCGCGAACCTCAGCGGTTTCGCGGCCTCGCAGGTCGGCCTGCTCACCGTGACGCGCAGCACGATCGCCGGCAACCGTGCGCGCGGCGACGGCGGCGGGCTCTGGCAGAGCATCGACGCCGACAACCCGCCGCAGCTGCCGGAATCGACCATCGACCGCTCGACGTTCTCGGGCAACGCGGCGCTGTCCGGCGCCGGCGTGTACCTGGACATCGGACGGATCGACATCACGGACTGCACGATCGCCGCCAACCTCAGCCATTCCGGCGCCGGTGTTGGGACGAACGTCGACAACGCGCTGCGGGTCGGCGGGACGATTCTGAACAACGAGGATGGCGACAACTGCGACGGCAAGATCGCCTCGACGGGCAACAACCTGGACGGCGACGGCAGCTGCGCCTTCCAGAACCGCGGCGATGTCGTCTCCAGCCGGGTGGAGCTGGGCCCGCTGGCCGACAACGGCGGGTACACGCGCACCCACGCCATCGGCGCCGACAGCGCCGCGATCGACGCCGGCAACCCCGGCCGCTGCGCCCAGAAGCCGCTCGATCAGCGCGGCGCCGTCCGGCCTGTCGACGGCGACGGCGACGGCACGAAGGTCTGCGACATCGGCGCGTTCGAGTACGGCGCCGAGATCCCCGGCACGGCCACCCCGACGCCGACGCGCACCGCGACCGGCCCGGCCACGACGCCGCCCGACCGCACCGCGACACCGGCGCCATCGCCCACCTTCGTACCGCCCGACGAGACGCCGTCCGCCACGCCCACGTTCGTCGACGGCGACCCGCCGACGCCGCGGGCGACGAACACGGCGGGAAGCGCTTGGCGGGTGTTCATGCCGTATTCGGAGCGGTAGGGAGGTTGGGGGATGCCCCCTCCCCCAGGCCACCGCGCTCCCTCCGCACAGCGTCTCCCTGCCCCCCAATTTTCCACCCCAGTTCCCCCCGCCCCCTCCCCGTGTTAGCATCCCACCATACACGGCCGGCGGTCCCTCGCGCGCGGCCGCGTCCCACAAGGTCGGCCCGTTATGTCCGCTACCCGCGTTCCGCTCCCGCCCCGCAGTACGCCGTCCGCCTCGCCGCGCCCCGTGGGCGCCTGGCGGATCGCCCTCGCCCTTGGCGCCGCCGCCGCGCTGTTGACCGCGCTGGCCGCGCGCGACCCGCGGCCGGACGCCGCCACGGCCCGCGCGGACACCCGCCGGCCGCGCGCGCAGGCGCAGGTCGATCCGGGCGGGCCCGTCGTCGACCGACTGGACGGCGCGTGCCGGACGACGAACCCGTTCGTGGCCGTCGCGGTCCAGGTGCGCGGCATGAACCCCGCGGCGAACGCGGCGGCGCCGGCGATCGTGGCGGTGCGCGACACGGCGTCGGGCTACGAGCCGGAGCGCGTCGTGCTGGCGACGAACGGCCAGGTCGGGTCCGTTGACGGCCTGGCGTACGACCCCGTCGGGCACGCCTTGTTCGCGGCGGCGTACATGCGGCGCGGGGCGGCGTTCGGGCCGGGCGGGCCGGGCGCGGTCTACCGGATCGACGTGGCCAGCGGCGAGGTCACGGTGTGGGCCACGCTGAACGCGGGGGCGGACCCGCACGCGGCGGGGCTGGCGGATGATCCAACCGTCGACGACGGGGCCGCGGCGGCGTCCGTTGGCAAGATCGGGCTCGGGGACATCGCGTTATCGGGCGACGGCTCGGCGCTGCACATCGTCAACCTCAGCGATCGGAACATCTACACGCTCAAGATCGCGGACGGCGCGCAGATCGGGCGCTTCCGCGATCGCGTGCGGCGCGACCAGTTCGACAAAGCGCTCCACCCGTTCGCGCTTGCCGCATCCGGCGCCGACGTGCTGTACGCCGTCACGGACGGCTACGACCCGGACTACCCACCCCGCTCGAAGGCCGCGTACGTGTACGCCGCCCAGCCGGACGGCTCGAACCCGCGCACGTTCGCGTTCGCGGACTGGTCGTACGCGCGCACGCCCGCTTGGTCGCCCTGGCTGGACAAGCTGGCGATGCTCGAAGCAAACGCTGTCGACCAGCCGTACCTGGTCGGGCTCGCGCTGCGGCCGAACGGCGCGCCCGTCCTCGGCTGGCGGGACCGCACGGTGGACATGGTCCCCGGCGCCGTCCTCGGCGCGCCGCCGAATGGCAGCAGCGTGGGCGATCTGCGTGCGACGCGCTTCCAGGGCGTGACGTGGCGGACCGTCGACACGCCCGCGTTCGACGTCGTCGGCGACGGCGGGCAGGACGCCGCCTTTGGCGCCGTGGCGATGATCCCCGGCCTGGACGTCGTCGTCGCGCCAACGTTGGCGCTGCGGGGCACCCAGGAGGTCGGCGCGAGCGGCATCGGCCTGGCGTGGTACGACGCCACGTCGATGCGGCGGATCGGCACGGAGCCGGTGTACGACCTGGCCGGGGCCACGGACATGGCCCAGGAGTTGGCCGCCGGCGACGTCACGGTCCTGTGCGCCGCGACGCCGGCCGCCGACGTCGACATCCCCGGCACCGCCACCGCCGTCGGCGCGCCCGTGGCCAGCGCGACGAGCGCCGCGGCGCAGACGGCCGCCGCGAACGGCCGCAACCTCACCGCCACGGCCGCCCCCACCGTGTACGCCGCCACCCAGACCGCCCACGCGCCCACCGAGATCGCCCGCGCCACGGACGCCCGCGGCACAGCCACGGCCATGGCGCCGACGTCCGAGGCGATCGAGACGCGGCGGCCGGCGGCCCTGACCGCCGAGGCGGCCACAGCGACCGTCGCCTCGGCCCGCGTCGCCACGGCCGGGCCAAAGCTCGCGGCGCGGCTCGTCTCGACGCCAATACCGACGCGGTCCACGGCGCGCAGGGACGCGGTGATCCTGGCGCGGGCCACGATCCGCGCGGCGGACGCGTCCGACAACCCGTACCTAGCCGTCGCGAACCACGTCCCGGCGATGGACAACGGTGGCCAGCCGCAGAACGACGCCTGGCTGGCCGAGCAGCCCGTCGTGATCGCGTTCAACGACACCGAGCCGGAGGACGAGACGGCGCACCACACGTTGGCCTGGCACAACGAGATGGGCAGCGTCTTCGGGGTCGCCTCGGACATCGCGCGCGAGCAGCTGTACGTGGGAGCGTACCTGAAGCGGATGACGGCGTTCGGGCCGCTCGGCCCGGGCGGGATCTACCGGATCGACCTGGCGACGGGCGATGTCGAACCGTTCGCCGTCCTGGACGCTGGCGCGGACCCGCACGACTTCACGCGCACGTTCGACGTGTCCGCCGAGAACTTCGTCTCGCGGATCGGGCTGGGCGACCTCGAGCTCGCGCCCGAGCTGGACGAGCTGTTCGCGGTGAACCTCATGGACCGCCTGATCTACCGGATCCACGTCCCGGACGGCCGCGTGATGGGCGCGTTCCCGAACGGCGTGCTGACCGAGGCGCGCCCGGCCGACGTCACGCCCTTCGGCCTCGGCTGGCACGACGGGCGGCTGTACCACGGCGTCGTGATCAACGGGCGCACGCCGCCCGTCGCCGTGGTGTTCAGCTCCCTGGACGACGGCTCGGACATGCGCGAGGTCGCCCGCCTGCCGCTGGACTACCCGCGGCAGCCGATGTGGGCCGATCGCACGGCCGGCGCGCAGGCCGCCGATCCGCTGCTGGTCGACCTCGAGTTCCGCAACGACGGCGACCTCGTGATCGGCCTCCGGGACCGGTTGGGCGACACCATGGTCGGCGGCGTCGGCAGCGGCGACGTGATCCTGACGACGCGCGTCGGGGACCGCTTCATCCCGCTGCCCGCGCCGGAGCTGTACGACGACACGATCCTCCACCCCGAGACGGCGTTCGGCTCGCTGGCGTCCCTGCCGTGGCTGGACCAGGTGCTCAGCACGGCCGTCGATCCGGTGACCGTGAACTCGAACGGCGCCCTGTGGTACGACAACATCACCGGCGCCCACGTCCGCCGCGAGACGGTGCACGCCGGCTTCGGCGACACGTTCGCCAAGGCGGCGGGCCTGGGCGACATGGAGAGCCTGAACGTCGCGCCGACCCCGACGAACACGCCGACGCCGACGGACGTCTACACCCGCACCCCGTCGCCGTCGCCGTCCGTCACCATCACGCCGTCGCCCACCGTGTCCCCGTCGCCCACGCCGGGGCACTTCGTGATCTACCTGCCGATGGCGCAGAAGCGGCACTGCGTCCCTTACGAGACGCGCACGGACGTCGTGCTCGTGCTGGACATGTCCACGTCCATGTACCGCCTCACCCGCGGCAACCGCACGAAGCACGACGCGGCGGTGGACGCCGCGCACACGTTCGTCGGCCTGATGCGCTTCGCGGCGGACGATGCCGGGAGGCGCGACCGCGTCGGGGTCGTGGGGTTCAACAACGACGCCTGGGTCGCCACGACGCTGACCAGCGATCGCCCCGCCATCGACGCCGCCCTGGACTCGTTGGCCAGCGGTATCAAGGAGGGCACGCGGCTCGACCTGGCGATCCAACAGGGCCAGTCGTTGCTGGACGCGACGCCGCGGGCCAAGGGCGTCGATCCGGTGATCATCCTCCTCACGGACGGACTGCCCAACCGCGTCCCGACCCCCGTCGGCGGCGGCCGCCAGGAGGACACGGTCCTCAAGGCCTCCGACGCGGCCAAGGCCCTGGGCACCCGGATCTTCGCGATCGGCCTCGGCGAGACGGGCGACGTGTTCGAGAGCCTGCTCGGCGGCGTCGCGACGGGGCCGGGCGACTTCTTCATGGCGCCCGACGGGGAAGATTTGGCGGGGATCTATCGGGGGATCGCGGGCCGGTTGACCGGGTGCCCGTAGGCGACCGAAGCGCCCGCATCGTCGCACACAGGTTGGATGACGACAAGGTGCGCGGCCGCATCACAGCGGCCGCGCACGTTGATCAGACGGCCCGGTGGGCCAAAGTCGCGGTCGCTGCCGCTTAGCGGCGCGCCGCCGCGCTCCGCTTGGTGCCCGATGGCGATGCGCCGCCCAGCAGCACGCCGCAGCTCATCACGACCCAACGGCCGATCACAACCGCCGCGACGAGCGCGGCGAGCACGGCCACCGTCTTGAGGCCGGCATGGCGGCCCGACGGGCGATAGGGCGCGGTGACTTCGTCGATCCGATCGCCAACGTCGTGCGCCTTGCCGGCGGCGACGTGCGCCGCATCTTCCACGCCCGTGCTCACGGTGTCCCATGCTTGGCGAGCCTTGTCGCCGACACCGTGCGCTGTCTCGACGACGCCCTCCTCCGCGTCGCCGACGCTGGACGTGAACGAGTCCCAAGCCCTTTGGGCCTGCGCACGCGTGTAGCCGTACCGCGCCTGAATGCTGCCGACAAGCTTCATAGCGTCGCCCTCGGCTGCCATCAGGTCGTCGCCGGTCAATTTGTCGAACGCTGTCTTCACCTGGCCGTCCAGCTGCTTGCTCTTGGCTTTGACCGATGCTGCGCTCATGTTCGCTGTCCTTACGTGCGCGACAGGTCGACGCCCATCGCTATGGGAACGACAGCGCCGTCGCGCAAGATTGCGATGGCGAGGCGCTGATTGCCGTCAACGTACCATTACCCGCTCCGCGGCGGTATCAGCCGATGTCGTCACCGAGCATCAGACTCGGCCGACGCAGCGTCCGCGCTTGTCCTACAGCGGCCCGTCGCGCCGATCTCGCTGTGCCGCTCCGTTTCCGTCGAGTCGACGCAGCCGGCCGGTCCGCGTGCCCGCGCCCGCTGGCGTCCTCGACGGAAACCAGCGGGCACGCCACGCGACCGTCCTGACGTTGCGTGCGTCAGAGGCGGCCGGCTAACACCTACGGCGCCGCGATGCCGAGGTAGGTCGCCGGGTCGGAGGCAGGACCGGTCGGCGACGTCGGATAGTCGTTGACGAGCACGACGACCGGCACGTTGGCCGTCACCACCGCCGCGCCGAACGTGCCATCCGGGATGGCCGCGATGGCCGGCGGCCACCACGTGTAGGACGCGTTGGGCTGAACCGTCTGGGTGCACACCGTGCAGCCGACGATCGGGGTGGAGGCGCCCGTTGCAGCGTTCGTCGCGCTGAAGTCGATGTGGACTGTCGCCGGCGTGGTGCCGGCGTTCATGACCTGGATGCCGGTCGAGAGGCCGACGTGATTGCGTCGGAACAGCGGCAACGCGACCCTGCGGGCGGCGCCTGCGTCAGGCATCGCGCTGTATGCGGACAGCAGCTCGTCCGCGTTCGTCGCATCGACGACGGTCGCGACGACCCGCTGCGACGCGTTGGCCGTGTTGATGTGCGCCGTGCCGAAGCAGTCGGCGGGCAGGTTGTGCTCGGGGCCGGGCCGCTGCTCGAACGTGTGCCGGCCGCCGGGCGGGATCAGCACCTCCGACTGCGCGAACGAGCTGCCGCGGCACGCCGTGGAGGCGGCGGCGTTATCGGAGCCATAGAAGGCCAACGTTACCGAGGCCGGCATCGGACCTGGGTTGACGACGTAGAACCGCGTGTTCAGCCGATCCGCCGGCAGGACGCCCTGCTGAGCGGACCGGAAGAGCGCGACGTTCAAGCTGCTGGCGGCGGACGTGACCGGCAGGCCCTCGAACCCGTACACCGCCTGTGGATTGCCCCGGCTGCGGTCGGCGATGACGAACGACGTCACGCCAAGGCCGCCGTCGGGACCGCTGACGCGGAGCCAGCCCTCGAAGTCTCCCAAGCCTTGGAACGCGGAGTCGAACGCCGCGAACAGATGCCGGGATGCGTTGGGGGCGATCGTCAACGTCGCCGTCGCCGCCGCCACGCGCCCGTCGGGGCCGCCGAACGCCGTGATCGACACGGTGGCCGACACGGCATGGATGTTCTGGATCGACACGACCGACGAGAAGCCCCCGTGCCGCCGGACGAAGACGGGGACGATGACGTCCGCGCCAGGCTCGGGGTCGGTGTAGATCGCGGCGCCGTGCGTGTCGAACCAGTCGGTGCGAACGATCGCGCCTTGCGGTCGATCGCTGGTCACCCGGACGCTGAACAGGTCGCGCAGCGCGGGCATGTCGTGAAGGATCGTCGGGAGGTAGAAGTTCGGGGCGCCGCCCGGAGCGGCGACCCGGTCGACCCTCATCGCCACGTTGCCGGCGCCGTCGACCAACTCGACGGTTAGGTTCGCGGGCGCCGAGGCGTCCAGGTTCTGGACCTGGATGCCGGTGGCGACGTTGTCGTTATCATACCAACGCCCGTTGCTGGCGATCGGCAACCCGATGGGTTGCGGCGTGCCGGGCGTGCCGGTGGCCATTGCGGTTTCGGTGCCGGTGATCGTGCGCGTGCCCGTGGGCGTGGACATGCTCGTTCCGGTGACGGTTGCCGTGGCCGTGATCGTGCGCGTGCCCGTCGGTGTGACGGTCTGCGTACCGGTGACGGTTCCCGTCGCCATCGGCGTACCCGTTCGGGTGCCGGTGCCGGTCGGCATCGCGGTGCCGGTGCCGGTGCCGGTCGGCATCACGGTGCCGGTGCCGGTCGCCACTGCGGTGCCGGTGCCGGTCGCCACTGCGGTACC
>JBDTSC010000132.1:0-9807 GCA_039931375.1 Ardenticatenales bacterium | reverse complement strand
CGCTACGCCTGCCGCTACGCCTGCCGCTACGCCTGCCGCTACGCCTGCCGCTACGGCTGCCGCGACCGCCGCTGCACGCCGCCCGAATTCTGCGGCCGCTCGCCGAGCGTCACGGCGACGCTGACGCGCTGGCTTCCGCGCAGAACCGTGAGGTCGAGCGTCTGACCGGGCGACGCCTGCGTGGCGACGAACGTCAACAGGTCGTCGAAGTCGGACAGCGGCGCGCCGTTCACGGCGATGACCAGATCGCCGCCGCCCTGCACCTGCGGCGGGCGCGTGGAGAGGTCGACGTTGCAGTCGACGTCGCCCACCAGAAGGCCGGCGGACGGTCCGTCGCAGAGCGCCTGCAGGATGTACGCGCCCTTCGTGCCGGCCGGGTAGTGGTTGGCGCTGACGATATCGTCCGTCGCGCCGCGGCCTTGGACGCCCAGGAACGGCCACGTGTAGCGGCCATCCTTGATCAACGCCGGCGCGACGCGGGCCACGATCGAGGACGGGATCGCGAAGCCGACGCCGGCGTTCACCGGCGCCGTCGCGGAGGCCGGGCGGATCTGGGCGTTCACGCCGATCACCTCGCCCCGCAGGTCCAGCAGCGGGCCGCCGGAGTTGCCGGGGTTGATCGGCGCGTCCGTCTGGATGGCCTGCGGGATGCCGTAGCGCGAGCCCTCGGACGTGTCGGGGATCAGGCGGCCGAGCGCGCTGATGATCCCGGCCGTCATCGTGTTGGCAAGCCCGAACGGGTTGCCAATGGCCGCGACGCCCTGACCGACCTTGAGGGTGCTGAAGTCTTTCACGAGCGGCAGGCTGCGGATGTTCGCCGGCACGTCGGTGACCTCGATGACCGCCAGGTCGCTGTACGCGTCGCCGCCGAGCACCTTGCCGGTGCGCATCGTCCCGTCGAAGAACACGACCCCGACGGTCTCCGACTGGCCGGCGACGTGGAAGTTCGTGACGATGTGCGAGCCGTCGATGAAGAAGCCCGAGCCCTCGCCGGCTTCCTGATCCGCCTGAAACTGGGCCTGGCTGCCGATCTGGATGCTGACGACGCCGGGGTTCGCCTGCTCGAAGAGCGTCGTCAGGTCGCCGCCCGCGCCGGCGGCGCCCGCGCTGCCCGACTGCGCCTCGGGGAGCGGCAGCGGGCGATAGCTGGGCGGCGCCTCGCGCGTGGCCAGCGCGTCGTCCAGGCGGGCGGCCTGATCGGCACTGAGCGCGTGCGCCTCGCCCGCCGCGCCCGCGCGGGCCGGCGGAGCGGCGTCCGGGGCGGTGCGGTTCGCGGGCGGTGCGGCGCGGGCCGCGGAGCGCGCGGCGGCCGGGGACGGCGCGCGGGCGCCGGCCGGGTCGCGCAGGGTGGTGGCGGAATCGCCCGCTCTTCCCTGCCACAGCTGGCCCGCGGTCAGCTGTGGGTTGCGCAGCGCGATCGCGCCGCCCACCAGGACGGCGCAGCCGACGATCGTCAGCGCCAAGACTCCGCATCCGTAGGCCAAGAACTTCTCGGCTCGACTCATGATCGGCAATCCTTCATCGTTATAGGGTCCGCCAGCGGACTCGTTCGGCTCGACCGTGCGCGGCGCCGGCCGTCTACGTCGAGGTCCGACGCGGGCGCGAGGTCACAACCGCCGGCCCTTCCGTGTATAAACTCAACTGCGCCGAATTATAGGCACAGGGAGGTGAGCGCTCCGTGAGTGATCCACAGCGCAGCGAAGCGGCCAACGCGCTGATCGAAGCCGCCCGCCGTCGCGCCGCCGCCGCGCCGCGCATGACGGATGCCCCGCCGTCGTCCGACGCGACGGCGACCGCCGATGCGTCGCGTGCGCCGAGCCGTCGCGGCTGGCGCACGGCGGCGCAATACATCGGGCGCTGGATTGCGATCGGGCTGGCGCTCACGCTGGCCTGGCAGCTCGTGCGGCCGCCCCGCACGTTCGACTCCTTCGCCCTGCGGCTGCTGACGTCCGCGGCGGCGCTGATGATATTGACCCTGCTGCGCGACCCTTCTTCGATGGCGATCGTCTCCGTGTCGCGCATCTTCGCGGTGCCCGGCTCGCAGACCGCGCAGGCCCAGCGCGAAGCGTTCATGACCGAGATCGATCGCGCCCAGCACGAGCCGCCGTGGACGATCTACCGCTTCGTCGCCGTCGTGACCCTGATCGCGATCGCCTTGATCCTCTTGGCGGTGACCTAGCCGCCGACCGTGACGTAGCCGCCACCCGCTGTCGGATTGATCGTGGCCAAATCGGCCCGAGTCCCAGATCACCATCCGCCCGCTCGCCCCTCGCCCGCTCGCCCCTCGCCCTGCTGGGACCGTCGAGCCCCAGCTCGGCCCCGCCGCCCTCCACCCAACGGAGCCCACCATGCCCAAGACCTCCCTGTCCACCTCCATCTCCCCCGCCGCCGCCGCCGTCCTGGCCGCGATCGGCCTCGCCGCCCTGCTCGGCGCCTGCCGCCGCACCCCGACGCCCCCCGGCACGCCCGCGGCCGAGGCGACGGTGCGCGCCGGCGGCGCATCCTCCGGCGGCGGCAAGCTGCTCAGCCCCGAGCCGACGCCCGGCGTGCGGATGAGCCTGCGCGACGCCGAGCCCGCCGCTGCCGGCGCCGGCGGCGCGCCCAACGCCGGCCCCCCCGTCGCCGCCGGCACGCCGCTGGACGACGCGGCCGTCGCGCGCCTGTTGGACCGCCTCCCGCCGCTGGGCGCGAACGCGGCGACGACCGCGACGTTCGCCGTCCACGCCGGACCGAAGCCGCCGGATGTGCCGGGGCAGACGATTCCGATCGCCTTCCCGCCGCCGTCCGATGCGCCCAAGCCGGACGCGGGCGCGGCGTCGTCCGTTGCTTTGACGGTCGAGCGCGTCCAGCCCGAGGGCGACGTGCCGGTCGCGGCGCAGGTGGCCGTCACGTTCAGCCGTCCGTTCGTCGACCTGACGGGCAACAAGGACAACGACGCGGTGACGCCGCCGGTGAAGCTCAGCCCACAACCGAAGGGCAAGTGGCGCTGGGTCGGCACGCAGACGCTGCTCTTCGAGCCCGAGGGCGGCCACATGCCGATGGCCACCGAGTACACGGCCGAGGTGGCGGCGGGGGTGAAGGCGAGCGATGGGACGGTGTTGGCGGAGGGGAAGAAGTGGACGTTCCGCACGCCGCCGCCGAGCGTCGTCGGCGTGACGCCGGGCGGTAATGGCAGCGCGATCAAGGCGGGCGACAACTTGGGCTATGGTCCGATCGATCGCCAAATCGTCTTCGTCGTCGTCTTCGACCAGGCCGTCGATGCGGCCAAGGTCCTGCCGAAGCTGTCCATGCAGGCGAACGGCGACGATGTGGCGCTTGGCCAGGCTACCGCCGACGAGGTCGCCGCGGACGATCTGGCGCGCGCCGCGTCCGCCCGCGCTGCGACGGGGCGCTGGATCGCCGTCCGACCGGCCGCGCCGCTGCCGATCGGGGCGAGCATCGAGCTGAAGGTCGATGCCGGCGTGCCGTCGGCCGAGGGGCCGCTGACCAGCGCAGCGCCGCTGTCGACGTTCTACAGGGTCTACGACGCGCTGGCTGCGGTCCGCCTCATGTGCGACAGCCAGCTCCGCGCCGGCAGTGTGGGTTCGCCGATCAAGGGCGGCCGCGGCGCCACGGACGGCTGCGACCCGTTCGGCGGTTGGCAGATCGAGTTCAACAACCCGCTCGACGCCGCCGCCTTCGACCCGACCACAATCGCCGTCGACCCGCCCGTCGCGGGCCTCGTCGTCCAGGCGTCGGGCGGGTCGATCAGCCTGCGCGGCGTCACGAAGGGCCGCACGACGTACACCGTCCGCGTCCCCGCCGGCCTGAAGGACACGTTCGGCCAGACGCTCGCGGGCGACGTCGTCGCGACGTTCAAGACCGGCACGGCCGCGCCCGCCCTCGCCGGGCCGGGCGACCGTATCGTCACGCTCGACCCGGCGGGGCCGAAGGATCTCGTCGTATCGGCGCTGAACCAGTCGAAGCTGATCGTCCAGCTGTACAAGGTCCGGCCCGATCAGCTGGCTGCGTTCAACAAGCTCCTCGACAACTACCCGCCGCCCAGCGCCAAGACGATCCGCGAGGCCCTCGGCGAACCCGTCGTCGACACGACCGTCGTGCCGAAGGCGGAGGCGGACACGATCGCCGATGTGCCGATCGACCTCGCGCCCGCCCTCGACGGCGGCCGTGGCCACGTCGTCGCCGTCGTCGCGGCGGACACGACGCTGCTGTCCAAGCTCCGGCCCGGCGCCGAGGACGATTGGCGCAACCGCCCGATCATCCGCTGGGTCCAGGTCACGGACATGGCCGTCGACGCCTTCCGCGACGGCGAGAAGGAGATCGTCTGGGTCACGCGGCTCGCGGACGGCAAGCCGGTCGCGGGCGCCGACGTGCGACATAACGGCGTGGGCGACGGCAAGACCGCCGCCGACGGCACGCTGCGCCTCGCGCTGAGCGTCGACGCTGCCGGCACGGCGGGCAGCGACGCGCAGCAGCCCATCCTGGCCACCGTCGGCGCCGACACGGCGTTTACGATGGACAACGGCGACTGGTACCGCCGCCCGAGCGCCGGGGCGGAGCTGCGCTTCTTCACGTTCGATGACCGCGGGCTGTATCGCCCAGGCGAGACCGTCCACGTCAAGGGCTACGTCCGCCGCGTCGGCCTGGGCCTTGGCGGCGACGTCGAGGGGCTGGGCGCGGGCGGGCCGACGGCCGTCAACTTCGTTCTGAACGGCCAATGGGGCGGCGCGCAGATCGCCAAGGGCACTTGGACCGTCGATGCGGCGGGCGCCTTCGACGGCGTGATCGAGCTGCCGGACGACGCGCCGGTCGGCGACGCGAACCTGCAGCTCGAAGCGAGCGCCGCGGACGGCCTTCAGGGCAACGCCGGCTTGTCGTTCGGCATCGCCGAGTTCCGCC
Source organism: Ardenticatenales bacterium (assembly GCA_039931375.1). Classification (GTDB taxonomy): domain Bacteria; phylum Chloroflexota; class Anaerolineae; order Epilineales; family Epilineaceae; genus Avedoeria. The sequence goes on along the minus strand of JBDTSC010000132.1, from coordinate 4,908 downwards.
GCCCCGAGTTCACGGTCTCCGTCGCCGCCGAACAGGCCGTGCACACGATCGGCGAAAGCGCCGTCGTCGCCGCGTCCGCCGACTACTACAGCGGCGGCCACCTGCCCGGCGCGAAGGTCGACTGGCACGCCACGGCCAGTCGGACGAACTACAGCCCGCCCGGCTGGGACGGCTTCACGTTCGGCGAGTGGGTGCCGTGGTGGCTCAGCGGCCCCGGCGGCGGTCGATTCGGCGGCGACATGATGTTCGCGACGGACGGCGGCCCGTCACGCGGCGTGCAGACCACGGACATGACGTGGACCGGCCGCACGGACGAATCCGGCGTCCACCGCCTGGCCGTCGACGTCGAGAGCGTCGTGCCGATCGGGCCGGCAAGCGTCGACCTCGAGGCCACCGTCATGGACGTGAACCGCCAGACGATCACCGGCCACACGACGCTCCTGGTCCATCCGTCCGCGCACTACGTCGGCCTGAAGCCCGCCGGCTGGGTGGCGGAGCCCAAGAAGCCGTGGCGCGTCGACGCGATCGTCACCGACATCGACGGCAAAGCCGTGCCCGGCCGCGCGGTGGCGATCAAGGCCGTGCGCGTCACGACGGTCCAGCGCGCGGGCAAGATCGAAGAGGAGACGACGGACGTCGGCGCGTGCGACGTGCAGTCGGCGGCCGAGGCCGTCCCGTGCACCCTCACGTTCGACCAGGGCGGCACGTACCGCGTCACCGCCGACGTGGCGGACGACCGCGGCCGCGTGAACCGCACGATCCTGACCGTCTGGGTCAGCGGCGCCGACCGCTACCCCGACCTTTCGGGCCGCCAGCCGGGCGTCGCCGAGGAGTCCGTCGAGGTGATCCCCGATCGGGACGAATATGCTCCCGGCGACACGGCGACGCTGCTGATCAACGCCCCGTTCGCCCCGTCCGAGGCGCTGATCACGGTCCGCCGAAGCGGCATCGTCTCCTCCGAGCGCCGCACGCTCACCAACGCCTCGACGACGATCGAGGTGCCGATCGCCGAAGGCGACGTCCCGGGCGTCACCGTGGCCGTCGACCTCGTCGGCGCGGCGGAGCGCGTCGCAGGCGACCCTAACCCCGCCCCCAGAATTGGGGGAGGGGTCGGCGCGCAAAGCGCGCCGGGGGCGGGGGCCTCCTCGGCCACCCAGCCAAGCCCCGCTCTCCCCAAGCGCCCCGCCTACGCCACCGGCGCCATCGCCCTGCCCGTCTCCAAGCGCTCCCGCACCCTCAACGTCACCGCCGCCCCCGCCGCCGCCCAGGTGCGGCCCGGCAGCGCGGTGAGCGTGACGGTGGCGGTGACGGACAGCGCCGGCGCCGCCGTAGCGGACGCGCAGGTCACGCTCGTCGTCGTCGACGAGGCCGTGCTGGCGCTGACGAACCACGAGGTCGGTGATCCGATCGACGCGTTCTACGGAGCGCGGGATCCCGGCGTGACGGTGCAGAAGGGGCGGGGGTACGTCGTGCTGGCGACGGTCCAGCAGCTGCGGGACGCGGCGTCGCCGGGCGCGGTGCTGTCGAGCGGCGATGGCGTGGCGAACGACGGGATCCGCAAGATCACACCGGCGCCACCGTTGCCCCGTACCGGAGGCCCTGATCGGGGCGCCCTCGCCGATGCCGGCGACTCGTACAGCATGGAGATGTCCAGCGCCGCCCTCAAGATGGCCGCCCCGATGGACGCCGGCGGCCGCGGCGGCGGCGGCCCCGACGGCGACGTGCCGACGGTCGCCGAGCGCACGAACCTCAACGCCCTCGCCGCCTTCGTCCCCGCCGCCCGCACCGGCCCCGACGGCCGCGTCGCCGTCGACGTGCGGCTGCCGGACAGCGTGACGCGCTACCGCATCTGGGCCGTCGTCACGGACGGCGCCCAGCGCTTCGGCAAGGGCGAGTCGAGCCTCACCGCGCAGCTCCCGCTGGTCGTCCGCCCCAGCGCCCCGCGCTTCCTCAACTTCGGCGACGCGTTCGAGCTGCCGGTCGTCGTCCAGAACCCGGGCGATGCGGACCGCGACGTCGACGTCGTCGTCCGCGCCGCCAACCTGGCCTTCACGGGCGCGACGGGCGTGCGCGTGAACGTGCCGGCGGGCGACCGCGTCGAGGTGCGGTTCCCGGCCAAGGCGGTGATGGCCGGCACCGCCGTGTTCCAGGCCGCCGCGCTGGCCGTCGACGATCCGACGGCCGCCGATGCGCAGCGCGTCACGTTGCCGGTGTGGACGCCGACGACGACGGAGGCGTTCGCGACGTACGGCACGATCGGCGGTCGCGTCGGCGGCGCGGGCGGCGGGGCCGGCGGTGCAGGGGCGGCGGGCGGCGGCGACAGCGGCGCGGCGGCGCAGATGGTCGCGCGGCCGTCGGGGGCGATCCCGTCGTTCGGCGGCCTGTCCGTGACGGCGTCGTCGACGGCGCTGGGCAACCTGACGGACGCGATGCTGTACCTGAACACGTACCCGTACGACTGCACGGAGCAGATCGCCTCGCGCCTGCTGGCGAACGTCGCGCTGATCGACGTCCTGGACGCCTTCCACGCCCCCGGCCTGCCGTCGCGCGCCGAGGGCGAGGCGCGGATCGCGGCGGACATCGAAGCGCTCGTGCAGCGACAGCGCGGCGACGGCGGCTTTGGGTACTGGTCCGCGACGGACGACCGGACGAGCGTCTGGGGCAGCATCCACGCGATCCACGCCCTCGTGCGGGCGCGGGCCAAGAAGTACGCCGTCGACGCGAACGCGATGGAGCGCGCGCTGGCCTTCGTGCGCGACATCCGGTCGCACATGGAGCCCGACCCGTTCCCGTGGAGCGAGGACGCCAAGCGCGCCGCCGAGGCGCACGCGCTCAGCGTCCGCGCCGCCGCGGGCGAGGTCGACGGGGCGCGGGCCGTCGCGCTGTTCGGCGAGGCGGGGGCGGACGCGCCGGTCGACGTGATGGGCTGGCTGCTCGGCGTCATCGCCGCGGACGCATCGACCAAGGGCGGCACGGCGCAGGTCGAGATCCTGCGCCGGCTGGCCAACGCGGTCAGCGAGACGGCCGCCGGCGCCCAGTTCAGCGTCGGCTACGCCGAGGAGGGCGCGAACCTCATCCTGGCCAGCGATCGGCGCGCGGACGCCGTCGTCCTGGACGCGCTGATGACGGCGCAGCCGGACAGCGATCTCATCCTCAAGGTCGCCCGCGGCTTGCTCGAGAGCCGCGACCGCGGCCGATGGGGATCGACGCAGGAGAACGCGTTCGTCCTGATCGCCCTCGACCGCTACTTCCGCACGTACGAGGCGGACACGCCCGACTTCACGACGCGCATCTGGCTGGGCGACGGCCTGGCCGGCGAGGCCGCCTTCAAGGGCCGATCGGCGGACCGCCAACAACTCGACGTCCCCCTCGCCCAGGTCCCCGAGGCCCAAACGCGCCTGACGATCAGCAAGGACGGCCCCGGCCGCCTCTACTACCGCCTCGGGCTGCAGTACGCCCCCGACCCGCACGCGGACTGCATTGGCCCCGACGGTGTGGGTGATGACTGCCCGCCCCCCGGCCCGCCCGCCGACAGCCGCGGCTTCACCGTCGAGCGCACGTACGAGGCGGTCGACGACGCCGGCGACGTCCGCCGGACCGCCGATGGCGGCTGGACCGTCAAGGCCGGCGCCCGCGTCCGGGTGCGCCTGACGATGGTCGCGCCGGCGCGCCGCTACCAGGTGGCCCTCGTCGACCCGCTACCCGCGGGCTTCGAGGCCGAGAACCCGGACCTCGCGACGTCCGCATCGCCCCCGCCGGACTCCGGCGACGGCGACGGTGGATCGGGCGGCGGCGCGATCCCGTACGACGCGCCGTGGCGCTGGTGGGGCTGGTGGTGGTACGACCACACCGGCTATCGCGACGACCGGGTCGAGGTCTTCGCGTCGTGGCTGGAGGGCGGCGTCTACCGCTACAGCTACATCGCCCGCGCCACGACGCCGGGCACGTTCATCGCGCCGCCGACGAAGGCGGAGGAGATGTACCACCCGGAGACGTTCGGGCGGGGGGCGCCGGTGCGGGTCCGGGTGGAGGCGGGGAAGTGATGGAAGGTAGGGGAGGCGATGGCCGTAGGCCCATGCTTGGCGCGAACACCGCATGACAACCCACCCCTTCGCCGGCCACGCCGCTCTGATCACCGGCGCCTCCGCGGGCATCGGCGCCGCCCTCGCCGTCGAGCTGGCGCGCCAGGGCGCCGATGTCGTCCTGTTCGCGCGGCGCGCGGACCGGCTCGCGTCCGTCGCGGTGGAAGTCGAGGCCACGGGGCGGCGCGCCGTCGTCGTGGTGGGCGACGTGCGGGTGCGCTCGGACGTGGACGCTGCGGTCGCGGCGGCGCTGGCGGCGTTCGGGCGGCTCGACGTCGTCGTGGCGAACGCGGGGTACGGCGTCGCCGGGCGGGTCGATGCGCTGACGGTCGACGACTTCCGGCGGCAGTACGAGACGAACGTCTTCGGCGTGTTGCACACGATCCACGCGGCGCTGCCGGCGCTGACGGTCGGCCGCGGGCGGCTCGGGATCGTCGGCAGCGTCGCGGGGTACATCGGCGCCGCCGGCGCCGCGCCGTACTGCTCGAGCAAGGCCGCCGTGCGCGCGATCGCCGAGTCACTGCGCGCCGAACTGGCGGCCAGCGGCGTGTCGGTCACGCACATCGTACCTGGCTACGTGACGTCCGAGCTGCGATTGAAGGACAACAGTGAGCGCCTCGATCCGGCCGCGCCGGACAGCGCCCCGCCCTGGCTGGTCGTCCCCGCCGACGCCGCGGCGCGCGACATCACGCGCGCGCTGCGGCGTCGCAGGGCCGAGGTGATCATCACGTGGCAGGCGCGGGTGGGCGTTGCCGTGGCCCGCTTTGCGCCGCGGGTTGCACGGTGGGTGGCGGGGCGGATGGTTCGGGGGTGAGGGAGGCGCCGA
>JBDTSC010000131.1:0-9830 GCA_039931375.1 Ardenticatenales bacterium | reverse complement strand
CGACGCCGACGCCGGCCGCCGCGGCGCCGCATGCAGCCGAGGCAGCGCTCCCGACCGCCAAGCTCACGCAAGCGTTCGACGCCTCGCTGACCGCCATGGCCGCCGGCACGCCCCGCGACAGCGCGCGGGCGATCCTGGGCGCCGCCGGCGGGGACGCCGATGTGGCCGATCTGCTGGACCTGGCGGAGACGCTGTTCGACCTACCCGACACGCCCGGGCCACGCCCCGTGTTCCGCTACGCGCTGCGCGACGCCCTGGCGAACGCGCCGGAGCCGCGCAGCCTGCGCCGCACCGCCCGTCCGCCGCTGGTGCTGCGCTTCGGCCAACGCCTGTGGCAGAGCACGAAGATCATGGCCGCCGCCGCCGCCGCGATCATCCTGTTCGTGGGCGCCGGCGTGACGTTCGCGTCCGCCAACGCGCTGCCGGGCGACTGGCTCTACCCCGTGAAGCGGACCACCGAGCGGGCGCAGCTCTGGCTGGACGGTCCGTCGGACGCGATCCACCTCCACCTGACGTTCGCGGACCGCCGCTTGGGCGAGGCCGTCGCGCGGCCGCCCCTGGCCGGCATGACGCTGGCCGAATTCAACCGCGAGGTCACCGCCGCGCTCGCCACCGCCGACGACTTGATCGCCCGCCGCGTGCCGCGCGCCCAGGTGGCCGATCCGCTGCTGGCGTGGCTGCTCGGCGCCCGCGGCAACCTTGTCGCCGGCCGCGCCGTCCTGCCGCCGATGGCCTGGCGCGGCACCCGCGCACTGCTGGACGAGGCGATCCTCGCGCTGGATGGCGGCCGTCCGCTGGCCGAGATGCAGGTGCCCCGTCTGGCCGACCCGGCCGCGATCCTGGCCATGCGCGTCGACACCGCGCAGCCGTGGGCCCGCTACGCGCTGCGCGCCGGCCCGTTGCCCGTCCCGCCGATCGTCGCCGACGTGCCGCTGAGCGGCGGGGATCGTGCGACCACGGGTGGGCGGTCGAATCGCCGGGCGACCACGGCGGGCGTGGCCGAAGCGCTCGCCCGAACCGTCTCCGCCGCATCCGCCCCGCAGGCCCCCGCGACGACTGCGCTCGTGGCGATCGCCCCGCGCGGCGGCTCGACGGCGGGCGGCGAACCGCCCAAGCCCACGAGCGCGCCGGCGAAGCCATCGCCCACGTCGCCGCGACGACCGGCGCCCACATCGGCGCCGACCAATGCGCCGCCGGCGCCGACGTCGACCGAGCCCGACCCGATCGCCCCGTCTCCGACCGCTTCGGTCGCGCCGCCCGCCACGTCGACTAGCACAGTGCCGACTAGCACAGTGCCGACGACCACAGTGCCGACTAGCACAGTGCCGACTAGCACAGTGCCGACGACCGTGCCGACCGCGCTGCCGACGGCGGCGCCGTCCGCGACCGCCCAGCCGGTCCTCGCGGCGGACCTTCTGCTCGCGTGCGACGCGAACAACTCGATCGAGGTCTACCAGACCACCCGCTGCACGCTCGCGCTGACACCGGGCTGGTCGATGCCGGACGGCTGGGACATCGCGTGGACGACCACCAGCGTGAACCCGGCCGACGATCCCGAGCTCGTGCAGGTCGGCGACAACCGCTCGCCCCAGGCCGACTTCACCCCCAAGATCGCGCTGACCGGGGTCAGCAAGATGCTCGTGACGCTGCGCGCCGCCGTGCGCGATCCGCAGGGCCAGGAGCAGGCGGTCGGCAAGATCATCCTGTTCGTCGTGCCGCACAACCATGGCCAGGTCACCCCCGAGGCGGCGCCGTGATGGCCGGGGCTCGAACGTTCGCCGCATGCGCGGCCCTGGCGGGCGGCCTGGCCGTGCTCGTCGCCGCGCCGCTCCATACCACGCATGCCGCGCCGTCACAGCAGCAGACCCCGACGCCCGCGCCCGTGACGCTCAGCGGCACGCTGCGCCGCGGCTCGTCGCCGAACTGCCCGGGCGTCGCGCTGTGGCGGCTCGAACCGTGCGATGGGGCGGCGCCGTCGCTGATCGGGTCCTCGCTCTCGCTCGAGAGCTACGCCGACCTTGAGGTCACGCTCACCGGCCGAACGCGCAGCTGTACGGGCGGCGGCAGCTACGTCGACGTGACGGGGATATCGCCCCATCCGTGCGCCGCGGCGACGGCCATCGCCGCCGATCCGAACCTGGCGCTCGGCAAGCCCGTGTCCATCCCGGCGGACAACCCGGACCGCAACGGCGCCGCGATCAACGACGGCGATCCCGCCACCGCCTGGCGCGCGCCGGGCGACAAGGCCAGTTGGCTGTACATCGACCTGCAGTCCGAGCGCAACGTCCACAAGTTCGTGCTGCGCTGGGGCGCCGGGCATGCCGGTCGGTTCGGCATCTACATGTGGGACCGCGCCGCGCGCGTCAACGGCGCCAACGGGGACTGGTCGGCGTTGTACTACAACCCGTCCGGCAAGGGCGGCGACGAGACGATCGTCGTGCCGGCCATCAGGGCGCAGGTGTTCCTGCTCTACCTGGTGGCGCCGCCGGCGGACCAAGCCGGGATGGACTTCGAGCTGCGCGAGTGGGAAGTCTACGGCGCCGAGCTGACGAACCTGGCGCGCGGACACCACGTGGAGGCCTCGACCGAGCGTCCGCTCAACCCGGCCGCCTTCGCGGTGGACGGCTCGACGGACACGGCGTGGCACGGCGAACCGGCCTCGGCGAGCAGCCAGCCGACGTGGCTGCGCGTGGTCTATTCGCCCCTGCAGGCGGAGATCTCCGCGGTGCGGATCCTATGGGACGCCGGCTACGCGAACCGCTATCGGGTCCACTTCCGCGCCGGCGGGCAATGGCTGGCGGCGCAGTTCCCGATCGAGAACGACCAGTACAACGAGTGGAACGTCATCTCGTGGCGCTCGGCCCTCAGCGTCGACGAGGTCTGGATCGTCGTCGACCGCTCCGAGGTCACGCACGACTACGTGGGGATCCGCGAGCTCGAGCTGAACGCGCAGCCGCCCGGGCAGACGGCGTTCACGTCGCTCGACCCGCGCCGCGCCTTCGCGGACGACGTCGTGGTCACGGGCGCCCGGCTCGTGCGCGGTGCGGCGGCGGATCGTGTGCTGCCGGATTCCGCGCGGCTGGACGGCGCCCCGTCCGGATGGCCGCTGGCGGGCGACGACCTCCGCTAGTCCGGCGTCCCGCCCGGCAGCGTGAACCAGAAGACGTTCCCGCCGCCGCCCTCCACCGCCGCATGCCCCAGCTGGCCGCCGTGGGCCTCGACGATCCCGCGCGCGATGGCCAGGCCCAGGCCGCTGCCGCGGGCGCCGCGCGTGATCGGCAGGGCCAGCCGCACGAACGGCTCGAAGATCTTGGCCGCATCCTCGGCCGAGATCGTCGCGCCATCGTCGATGACCTCGATTCGCACGCCGTCCGCCTCCGCGCGCAGCGCGATCCGGATCGGCCGGTCGATCGGGCCGTACTTGACGGCGTTGCCGACGAGGTTCGAGAGGACCTGCGCGATCCGGTCCGGGTCGGCGTCGACCGCCGTGGCGAGGCGCGGGAGTTCGAGGGCGATCTCGACGGATGGGACTGCCGTCTGGACGTCGGCGGCCACGGCGCGGACGACGGTCGCCGGGTCGAAGACGGCGCGTCGGAGCGTGAACGCCACGCTGCCCAACCGCGCCAGCTCGGTGATCTCGTCGACCTGCCGCGACAGGACGCGGGCCTTGTCCACGACCTGATCGGCCCACTCCGCCCGCCGTTCGGGCTCCGCGTCCGGCCGGTCGTGCAGCAGGTGGGCGTAGCCAAGGACGCTGGTCAGCGGCGTGCGCAGCTCGTGGCTGACGACCTCGATCACGGCCCGCAGGCGCTCGCGGGCATCGTTCGCCTGCCGGCTCTGCTGGCGCAGCTCGGACTCGAGCCGGGCGCGCGCCGTCGCGTCTTGCAGGGCCATCAGGATCCCGCCGCCGCCGCCCGCTTCGGCCAGCGGGATCAGCGTGACGCTGTAGACCTCGCGCGTCGGCTTGCCCGCGCGGTCCGTCAGGCGGACGCTGGCCAGGTGCCCCGGCACGCCGCGCAGCGCGGCCTGCAGCGCGTCGCGCGCGCGGGCACGGCCCAGGAACGGCAGGACGGTCAGGGCCGGTCGACCGATCAGGTTCTCGACCGCCTGCCCCGACCACTGGCAGAACGTCGGGCTGGCGCTCGTGAACAGCAGCCGCCCGTTCAGCGCCGCCACGCCCAGCGGATCGCCGCCGCCCAGCGTGACCGCATCGTCGTCGCCCGCGACGGGATAGGGCGCCTGCTCGGACAGGCGCGTCTGCTCGATGAGCAGCGCCGCGGCGTCCGCCAGGATCGACGCGTGCCCCCGCGCGTCGGGCGTGAACGCGGTGGGCCGGCGGCTCGTCAGCTCGAGGACGCCCAGCACCGCGACGCCGGCCCGCAGGGGCAGCCCCAGAAAGGCGCGGACGGGCGACGTCGACTCCCAGTCCGCGCGCTGGTGAAGCGCCCGTGGGTCAATGGACACGTCGTCGCTCATCAAGCTGCGCGCCTCGGCCGCCACCCGCCCGACCAACCCTTCGCCCACGGCCAGGCGATGGCCGATCGCGTCGTTCGGCAGCGCGAACCCGGCCGCCAACACGAGATCCCCCTCCGCCGCATCCACGAGGTAGATGCCGGCCGCATCCGCGTCGAACGCATGGGCGGCGGCGGCGAGGAGACCGCCCAGTGTGGCGGTCAGCGTGCGGCGGGGCGTCGGGTCATAGTCGGGGTCGAGGGAGCGCTCGTGAGCCATATCGCCATCATACCAGACCGATCGACGGCGCGACGTCGCCGATTCGCCCGCCTCCCGTCAGGAAACGGGCTGGACGGGCCCACCCGGCGGACCGGTATAATTCGCGGCACAACCAGGGGCGAACCATGGGCCACACCATCCTGATCATCGATGATGACGCCGCGATCCGCGCGCTCGTGCGCGAGTACGTCGCCGACCTGGCGCCGGACATCGCCGTCGTGACGGCCGAGAACGGAGCCGAGGCGGTCGCGCGGTTCGCCGAGGCGTCGCCCGACGTCGTGCTGTTGGACATGCGGCTGCCCGATATGGACGGGCTGGACGTGCTGGCCCGCCTGCGCACGGCCGGCACCGTTCCGATCATCGTGATCACGGCCGATTCAAGCTCTTCGCGCACGATCCGGGCGATCCAGGCGGGCGCGTACGACTACCTGGTCAAGCCGCTCGAGCCGGACACGGTGCGCCACGTCGTGCTGCGCGCCCTCGACCACCGCCGTCTGGCCAGCGCCGCGCCCGCGCTGCCCGAGGCCGGCGAGCGGGACGCGCGCGAGCGGATCGTCGGCGCCAGCGGGCCGATGCAGAACGTGTACAAGCTGGTCGGGCGCGTGGCGGGCAGCGACATCCCGGTCCTGATCACGGGCGAGACGGGCACCGGCAAGGAGCTCGTGGCCGAGACGCTGCACGCGAACTCCGCGCGGCGGCGGGGGCCGATGATCCGCGTGAACTGCGCCGCGCTGCCCGAATCGCTGCTCGAGAGCGAGCTGTTCGGCCACGAGAAGGGCGCGTTCACGGGGGCGATGGACCGCCGCAAGGGCCGCTTTGAGTTGGCCGACGGCGGCACGATCTTCCTGGACGAGGTCGGCGACATCGCCCCGTCCGTGCAGAAGAAGCTGCTGCGGGTCCTCCAGTTCGGCGAGTTCGAGCGCGTCGGCGGCCAGGTGACGGTGCACGCGGACGTGCGCGTCGTGGCCGCGACGAACGTCGACCTCGAGGCGGCGGTCGCGGCGGGGCGCTTTCGGGAGGACCTGTACTATCGCCTGAACGTGATCCGCATCGACATGCCCCCGTTGCGCGAGCGGGCCGACGACGTCCCGGCGCTCGTGGCGCACTTCCTGGACCGCTACCGCCACCGTCCGGGCGCGGCGCCGACGAAGATCAGCGAGGACGCGATGCAGACCCTGCTGGGCCACGACTGGCCCGGCAACGTCCGCGAGCTGGAGAACGCCGTCCAGCGTTCCGTCGTGCTGGCCAACGACCGCGTGATCACGCCCGACGTCCTCGAGCTCGGCGCGCCGCACGCCCGCATCGCCCTGGACGTGGACGCCCTCGTGCGGGACGGCGCGACGCTGGCGAAGGTGGTCGCGGACGTGGAGCGCGCGATGGCCGAGGCGGCGCTCCGCCGCTGCCACGGCGATGCGGCCGAGGCAGCGGCGCTGCTGGACATCCCGGTGGCGCAGCTCAGCGCGCTGGTCGCGGCGCGGGATTCCGCGTCCGATCCGTCGCGCGACGCGGCGCGGGAGGGAGCGCGATGACGATGGGCATGCGCTTCGATCAGGGCCAGCAGCAGTCGATGGGGATGGGCATGCGGCCGTCGCCGAGCCTGATCGCCTTCACCGAGATCCTGCAGCTGTCCGGCATGGAGCTCGACACGCTCGTGCAGCAGGAGCTGGCCTCGAACCCGGCGCTTTCGCTGCAGGACGTCGAGCGCTGTCCCGCGTGCGGCGACGCACTCCTCTCGAACGGCAAGTGCTACCGCTGCGCCCGCGGCGAAACGTTGGACCGCGGCGCGGCGCAGAGTGTCCAGGAGGCGGACGACGAGGAGTTCGACGTCTTCCGCACCGTGGCCGACCAGCGCTCGATGGCCGAGCACCTGATGCTCGAGTTGGCCGCCGTGCTGCCGGACGCGGACCTCGACATCGCCGAGTTCCTCGTCGGCGAGCTGGACGGGCGCGGCATGCTCGAGATGCCGCTGGCCACCGTCGCCGCCTCGATGCGGGTGGACGAGGCGCGGGTCGAGCGGGTGCTGTTGACGCTGCAAGGCGTCGGCCCGCTCGGGCTAGGGGCGCGGTCCGTGGCGGAGTGCTTGCGGATCCAGCTGGCGCGCTGGGCGGAGGTCGGCGCGACGCACCCGCTGGCGGAGGCGCTGATCGACCATCACCTGGACGATCTGGCCCACGGCCGCTTCGGCGCGATCGCCGCGGCGCTGGGGGCGACGACCGACGAGGTCATGGCGGGGCGCGATTTCATCCGCACCCACCTGCGCCCGTACCCGATCGCGGAGCAGACGGACCTGTCGCCCTGGGACCGCCAGACGGGCCCCGGCAGCGTCGCGCCGGACGTCGTGCTGCGCTACGGGCGCGACGGCTCGATCACGGTGGAGGTGATCCGCTCCACGCGCACGGCGCTGGCCATCGACCCGCTCTACCGCGAGCTCGGCGGCGACGCCGGTACGCTCCGCTCGCACATGTCGGCCGACGAGCAGGCGCACGTGGTCGAGCACCTGGAACGGGCGCGCCGCTTCATGACGTACATCGACGAGCGCCGCTCGACGATGCAGCGCGTGACGGAGTACGTCGCGCGGGTGCAGGAGGACTACATCCGCCGCGGCCCGCGCCACCTGCGTCCGCTGACCCGCAGCGAGGTCGCCGAGGCGCTCGACCTGCACGAGTCGACGATCAGCCGCGCGACGGCCGGCAAGCACGTCATGCTGCCGGACCGCCACGTCATCCCGTACGCCTCGTTCTTCCGCGCCGCGCTGTCCGTCCAGGACGTGCTGCGCGAGCTCGTCGACAACGAGACGACCCCCCTCACGGACACCGAGCTGGTCGACCTGCTGGCCGAGCGCGGCTTCAAGATCGCGCGGCGCACGGTGGCCAAGTACCGCGACCAGATGTCGATCCTGCCGTCGGCGTTGCGGTAGGGCGAAGCATTCGTTGGACGAATGCTTCGCCCCTACTACGATCCCTACGCCTCGACGATCCAGCGGTCGATGTCGCGGGTGTAGTCGATCAGCTCGCCCGCCGCGAACCACAACGCGAGCTCGCGCGCGGCGTCGTCGGCGTTGGCCGAGGCGTGGATGAGGTTGCGGCCGATGTCGACGCCGTAGTCCGCGCGGATCGTCCCGGGCGCGGCCTCCGCCGGCTTCGTGACGCCGACCGTCGTGCGGACCAGCGCGATCGCGCCGGGGCCGTCCACGGCCATCACGACGACGGGCGAGGACGTGATGTAGGCCACGAGGCCCGCGAAGAACGGCTTGCCGACGTGCTCCTGGTAGTGCTCGCCGGCGAGCTTCTCCGTGACGCGCAGCAGCTTGAGGCCGCTGATCCGCAGCCCGCGGCGCTCGAGCCGCGCGGTGAGCTCGCCGACGAGGGCGCGCTGGACGGCGTCGGGCTTGAGGATGATCAGGGTTCGTTCCATGGCGTGACACTCCGTGCATCGGGCATGGGACGTGCGCGCGTGGCGCGCACGGGATCGGTCGGTGGCGCGGCCGGCATCGACCGCCGCGGGGCGGGATGGTACCGGCGGCGTGGAATGGGTGCCAAGAATTGGGGGCAATGGACGCGAGGCGCGGTCGCCTATCGCCCCATTTTACAGAGGGCGCTTGGCAGCGCGGCGGAGACGACTATAGTGTGTCCATCTCTCCGATACGAAGGGGGGATACCGGGGCTGAGGTGACGTTGGGGAGCTTAGCCTCAGCCCCGGAAATACCACCGGACCCCGCGCATGGCGTTTTGGGCCGAAGCGGGTGGGCCGGACCGTTCGAACGGGGCGTATCGCACTAGGAGCGATGCGCCCCGTGCCTCTTTGCCCCCTAATTTTCTTGCGGGGCGTCCTTTGGTGCGGGAGTCGCCGTCGAGGTCGCCCTCACCCGCCCCGAGGCGGTGGCGTCCCTACTTCTCAGCGCCCCCGGCGGATCGCTCATCGCCGAGGCCACGCCGGATCTCCGGGCGTTCTTCGACGCGGAGCGGTCCGCGCTGGCCGCCGACGCGATCCGCGACACGGCGAAGCGGCTGGGTGACGAGATCCCCGACGCCCGCCGCGTCGACTGGAACGACGTCGCCCATCTGCCGTCGATGGAACGCCCCGACGACTTCCTCGCGCTGCTGCGCGACTGGCTGGGGCCGCGGGCTGGGCACGGGTGGGAAACGTAAGAGACGGCGTACGATCGCACGGGTGAGAGGCGCTGAGACTGCTGGGCGACGGTGGTGGAGAGAGCCGGCGGCCTTCAGTAGCGGCTATACCGTCACGGAATAGCGGCTGAACCCGGCGGGATTAGCGGCTGAACCCCGCACTCATAGCCGCTGTCGCCGACGGGCCCAGCCGCAATGCTGCGACGATCTTGCGGCTCTACCCGCCGCAGCTGGCGTTCCTCGGCCTGATCGACGGCACGAGCCTGCTGCGCCGCTGCAGCGACGGCCAGCCGCTGCCACCGGGCTGTGATGGCGTCGGTGCGCTCGAGGACGCGTTGCGTGAGGCCGACGCCGCGGGCATCCCGGCCGTGTGGGCCTGCGGCCGCGTGCGGGTGCGCGGTGCCGACGGCGAGTGGCTGCCGGACGGTGGGCCTGTGTCGTCAGGGATTCCGTCGCGGGCCACGCAGCTGTCGCTGCTGGGGGCGTGGGCGTGATCGGCGCCTGCTCATCCGCGCTCGTGCTAAGCACGCTTGCTGAACACCGCACAGGATTTCTCAGCCAGCCAACCCGTGATCCTCCCCCTCCCCCAAACTTGGGGGAGGGGGTCGGGGGGTGAGGGCCTTAGGCCGTTGAACTGTGCGATCCTCGCACGATCTGCTTAGCGCTCGTCGCCACGGCCGCCTACACCAACGCCCGCCCGGTGGCCGCCTCGGAGGTCGCCACCCCCTACGCGTCGGCCGTCGTGCTCGACACGGCGCACGCGCATGCGTACAGCGTCATCGCGCCTCTGGTGCCCGCCACGACCGCCTACCGCTCCGTGGTGAAGGCGGCCGACACGGACCCCGGCGTCTCGCAGGTCGAGGACCTCGTGGCCGCGCTCGCCCGCATCCTCGCCGTGGCCCTGACGATCGTCGGCCTCACCGGCGGCATCCAGGGGCTGATCGGCGGGCTGCCCGACCTGAAGCTCGGCAC
>JBDTSC010000130.1:0-9891 GCA_039931375.1 Ardenticatenales bacterium | reverse complement strand
CCGGCGACGAACCACGCCAGGGCGATGAAGCCGACGCGGCGGCCCGGCGCGGCGGGCGGTACGTCGAACGGCGTGGGGTGCGGCGTCATCAGCGCCGCCAGGCTTGCGGTGGTGAACTCGGGCAAGAGATGCCCTGGCCGGAGATAGATGATCCCGACGTAAGGCACGTTGTCGGCGATGGCCAAGCGGCCAAAGTCGCTGTCATGGGTGACGATGACGCGGTACTCGGCAACGGCGAGGCGCATCAAGTCAACGTCCGTTGCCCCGATGAGGCCGCTGCTCACAACGTGCCGTATGTCACATCCGGTGGCCGACAGGTGGGCTGCGACGTTCGGATAGATGTTCTCGTCGGCCAGGAACGCCGCCGCCCGCAGGTTCACGCCGTGACGTCAGCGGTCAGGTACAGGTCGTTCGTCATCGAGCTGGCCGCGAACCGCATGGCCTCTTCGATGTCCTCGGGCTGGAGGTGCGGAAATGCCTTGAGGATATCGTCGCGCGATGCGCCGGAGGCAAACAGGTCCAGGAGGAAGTCGATGCTGATCCGCGTGCCGCGGATGCATGGCTTGCCGCCCAAGACTTCGGACCGGGTGACGATCCGCTCGAACATTGCAGGCCTCCTCTGCAAACTCGCTTGCGGGCCAACTGTACCAGCGGTCTAGGCGTTCGGCCAGACAGAGCTGCCGGGCCTTTACGCGACTGCCCACACTTCAGAGAGCACGTCTTCCTGCTCCAACTACGTCTGTGTCGCTTTCTCCTGGAGGTCCGGCGAGTAGGCGTTGGCGGTTGCGACGGCGCGATCTCAGGTCATTGGCCGACGTGTTCAGTACTCCCACCGTTCATGCCGCACCGGCAGCCGGTTGAGCATGTCACGACGACGCTCCCAGCCCGGAAGATACCGATCCATCAAAGCCACGAACCGCGCGTTGTGCGTAGGCTCGAGCAAGTGGACCAACTCGTGGACGACGATGTACTCAAGGTAGGTCCGAGGCTTCCGGGCAAGGTCGGTGTTCAGCCTGATCGATCGGGCAATGGGGTTGCAGCTACCCCACCGCGTGCGCATGCGCTGCACATGGGGCGCGAACAGGTCACGGACGGCCGGCTCGGCTGTCGCCGCAGCTCGTTGATGAAGCTGTCGAAGTCGTCGCCGGCCTTGCGGCCGAACTTGTGCACGAGCGAACAAAGCAGCCGTGGCGCCGGCTGGCCCAGTTGCGCCATCAGATCTGCGCCGCTCTTGGTGCGGACCATCGGATTGCCGCTCTCGAGGAAGACGCGCTCGATCTGCTTGTCGAGCTCGTCGCGGTCGGTGACGATGAGGACGCGCGGGTTCAGCAGGCTCTCGAGGATCCTCTGCGCCAGCAACACCATGACGATGCTCTTGCCGCTGCCCTGGGTGTGCCAGATGATTCCGCTCTCGTACTCGAGCACATGCGACTGCGCGGCCTGGATGCCGACGTACTGGTGAACGCGCGGCGGCTTCTTCACCCCGCCGTCGAAGACGACGAAGTCGTGGATCAACTCGAGGAGGCGCGCCTTGTCGCCCCTCTTGAGCAGGTATTCGTCGATCTTGTAGCGGGTGTTGTCGGCCCCGTCTTCCTTCCAGGCCAGGAACATCTTCTCCGGTGTGCCGATGGTGCCGTACCGGAGCCCCTCGGTGTCGTTGCCGGCGAAGACGATCTGGACGGTGCTGAAGAACCATGCGTTGAACTACGGCTGCTGGTTGGAGAGGAGCTGGCGGATGCCGTCGCCGATGCTCACGGCGCTGCGCTTCAGCTCGATGACGCCGACGGCGATGCCATTCACGTAGAGAACGAGGTCCGGCCGACGCCCGTGCGCGCCGCGCAGCGTCACCTCCTCGGCGATGGCGAAGTCGTTGGCCTCGGGGTCCTGCCAATCGACCAGCCAGACGGTGGCGGTGTTCTCGCCCGCCTCGGTCTTCACCTGAACGCCGTAGCGCAGGAGGCGATACACCGCCTTGTTGTTGTCGTACAGGCTGCGGGTGGGGTTGTCGGCTTCGACGCCGAGCAGGTAGAGCGCGCGGCTGATCTCCTCCCGCGCATGACCGCGACGCGCCAAACAAGGGCGCAGCAGGTCCTCCTCGACGTTCCGGTTCGCGCGGTCGCTCCTTTCCCCAGGAACTGGTAGCCCGGCGCGTCCCGGAAGAGCGCGATGACGCAGTCCTACGTCACGCGCTCCGGCTTGCCGACGCTACTCATCGTGGTCGTCGTAGGCGCCGTCCTCGGCCGCCAGCATGACGGGCTTCCCCATCGCTCTCTCGACAAGCTGACTCAGGCGCCTGCGGCGATCTTCGATGAAGGCGTCGAACTGGTCCGATCGGAGCAGGTTGGGATCAATCGCATGGCTTGCCAGCAACGCGTCCATCTGGGCATCGTCAATCCCTACCTGCTTCTCCTGCTGGATTTTGGGCAAGTAGAGCGAGGGCGCGTCGCCACCGATCTTGCGGTTTGCCTTGTAGGAGATGGGCGTCTTGTTCAGGATGCTGTCGAGGCGATCATTGCCGATGTGGTGCTTCGCACACCAGTCGCGGGGGAAGATGTGGTGGATATCGAGGGCAATCTCGTCCGCGTCCAAGTCCCTGATGCTCGCCTTCCAGTACCAATCGTGCGCGCCCTCGCGAAGCACCAGCACGTTGATGCCCTTGTACGCGGCGCTGAGGCGTGAGCGCAAGGTGTCGAATCGTTCCGGCTGGAAGCTGGCGTCGCGAACGGTCCGCGGGATGGAGTCCTCATCCTCAATCCAGAGCAGGAGCTCCTCGTAGTCGTTGGCCATGCGGGTCTCCACCGCACCGCCATAGAGCTCGCCGAGCACGCCGGACCAATACCAACGGGCCAACTTGTCATAGATGCGGGGCTCGAGCCAGCGGTCGCCCAGACGCGTCATCACAGCGGCCAGCGGCACCAGTTGGGTGCTGTAGGGCAACTCCCGCCGACTGTAGAAGCACTCCTTGCGCAGGAAGCGCGCGGCGTGGCGGAACCCGGCCTCGAGATCGTCCGCCCACCGCCGCCAGGATTCGAGCGGGAGTTCCAGAACGTCGGCGCGCTTGGCGCTGACCGGGCGAACCTGTTTGCTGGTATTGCCCGCGGCCAAATCGGCCCTCCGCAGCACATGGGTGTGCAGCAAGCTGATGGCCTGAAGGAACTCCGTCGCCTCGGTTCCCCTTAGCAGCAGTTCACTCTCCAGCCTCTCCTTGCGCGAATCGACACTGCGAGCCTTGGAGCCAAACCAGTCGTCGCGCAGGTTGTAGCCATCCGCGGCATAGCTGGCGGTAACCAGCTCGAAGACCGAGAGCGGTACGCCGCCGGTGTTCACCTTCTCGAAGACGAGGCAGACGGCCTCCTTCGAGGTCTCCTTCTTGAGCAGGATCACCGGGAGCTGGTAGCCGCGGAAGGCAGTGAGGATCTGCCCGCGGAAGGCCATGTAGGTTCCGAAGGCTTCCGGCGCCACGCGGTGCAGCGTCGCCTCCCAGTCATCGGAGCTCAGAATCTGGTTGCACGGGAAGTGGAGTTGCTGGCACTCGAGCTCGGTGGTGGAGAGGTCCAAGTCGACCTTGCGGCCGAAGTCGCTGCGGAGTTGGCGGTTCTCATCGACCGCCACAACCGCCTCGTCCAGCGCGTGCGGCGCCTCCAGAGCCCGTTGAATGTCGAAGTAGTAGTAGCGCTTGATCTTCTTGCCCTTCGCCGTAGACGTGCCCACCGGCATCGTCAGCGATAGGGCCTGGGTCAGCGTGGTGAGGCGCTGCTGGCCGTCCAAGATCAGCTTCTCGGGCGCACGATTCTTAGGGACCGAGTCTTCTAGTCCCTCGACGGGGCGGGTCTCAAAGCGGACAGATCCGCCGGCCTCCAGGAGCATGACCGCGCCGATGGGGAACGACCGCGCGATGCTCACCAGCAGGTCGCGGATGTGGTCGTCGTCCCATACCCAACCGCGCTGGAAGTCTGGGAGTTGGACCTTTCCCTCCCGGATCTCACGGAGCAATTCGCTCAGGGAGGCTTTGGTACTGTCGAAGGTGGTCATTCTTCTTTCCCCTCATCTATCAACCGCACCCGGCCGGTGAGAAGATCCTGCATCATGCCTTGTTTTAACACGCGCGTCTTGTCGCGCTGGCGTTCGAGTGCGGCGATCTCGGTGTTCATGTCGGAGAGGACGGTGGCGATGGCTAGTTGTTCGTCAAGGGGAGGCACGGGGCGCATACGGCACCTGGAGAGGGGCGAGGCTGAGAGGATGAGACACGGCACCTGAACACGAATACCCTTGGAGACTCTCACATCCAACCAAGGGGGCCGGGCCAGATGCCGTGTCTGTTGATAAGGTTACGATCGGTGATGTCGGAGGTCCAAGTGCAGATCGATGCGTTGGAGCAGGCGGAAACGTTGGACGCGATGATCGGGGCAGCGGAAGGGGCGGGGCGAGAGGTGGCGCGGCGGCTGATGGAGGCGGATCTGGCGCGTCGGGCGGCGGTCCCGACTCCTTGGGGGCAGTGTGTGGAATGCGGCGCAAGACTGCAAAGCAAGGGACTGGTGCCGCGGAAGATAAAGTCGAGCGTCGGCGTGCTGGGTTGGCAACGGCGGGTTGGGCGATGTCCCCGGGGCTGTCGGGTCGGTGTAGTTGCACCGATGGACCAGAAGCTTGGGCTGGTCGCTTCGCAGCGGACCAGCGGTGAGCTCGGGAGTCGGGCATGCCTGCTGGCGGTATTCGTGCCGTTTGCGACGGCGTCGAAGATCCTGCTGCGAGCGGTGGGCGTGACGCTGTCGACGAGCGCGATCTGGTCATGGGTGGGCATCGCCGGCAAGCGTGCCCAGACGGCGCTGATGGCCGAGATCGACGCCATGAAGGCCGGCGGGATGCCCGAGCAGGAGATCATGGATGCCAAGGTGCGCGAACTCAAGCTCGTCGTCGGCGCCGACGGCGTGATGGTCCCGTTTCGACCCAACGGTGGCAGTCCCAAGGGCGGCCTCATCTGGCGGGAGATCAAGATCGGCATCCTCGCTCGGATCGGGCAACGCCGCGATCGCCACGCTCGCCAAGTGCCCCATGTCGCCGCCCGCCGGCTCGTGGCGGTCCTCGGCACGATCGACGATCTGGTCGTTCGGCTTCGCCTGGAGGCGCTTCGCCAGCGGGCGCTGGACGCACCGCAGTTGACGTGGATCAGCGACGGCGCCCGCGGGTTGTGGCGCGCGTTCGATGAGGTCTTCGCAGGCAAGGCCACCGGCATCCTTGACTTCTATCATGCCGCCGCCCATCTCTGGGAAGCGGCCGATGCCTGGTTCGGCTACCGGCCGAACGCGCTCATATGGTTCGCCGCGGCCCGACCCACGCTCCGCCACGGGGGCGTCGACGGCATCATCGATGACCTAGCGCGTGAGGCAGCACGGCCCATCTGCGGGCCAAAGCGCTGTGCGGTACTCTCTCGCGTTCACGACTACTTCGAGCGGCACCGCGAGCATCTCCGATTCCCCGACTTCAAAGAAGCCGGCCTTCCCCTCGGCAGCGGCTTCGTCGAGAGTGCCTGCAAGTGGCTCATCCAGCAACGCTTCAAGGGCGTCGGCATACGCTGGAGCCGGGACGGCTTCAACCACTTGCTCCTCCTACGACTGGCCTGGACCAACGACCGCTTCGATGCCCTGTTTCAGCCGAGCTACGCGCCCTCCCCCAACTTGTGAATGCACCCTAGTCCTTGTACTGGCTCGCGTCCATCCCACCGCGCAGCTCGTCGCAGCTGGCCCAGAGGGAGGCGTAGAGTTCGGACTTCTTGAGGGCCATCAGTGCGTCACCGTTGGGCTTGTCGGGACCATGCCGGCCGTGATCATACCCTCGCGGAGCATCGCGCGCTCGGCCTCCGCCCCGACCGCGCCGGCGTACCGGCAATGGCGCACGCTGGCATGTCGGAGGCTGGGATGGACCAGCGCTACCACGGTCGTATCGTACCCGTTGATGCCGATGAACGTCACGCCGGATCGCACCGGACCGACCGCATCGAGGTGGCGCAAACCTTTTCTGGCCGTCCACGGCAGCAGCTCCGGCGACAGCGTGCCTAGCAATAGCGGCCCGTTCACGACCCCCGCCGGGTAGCCGCCTGGCGGATGATGCCGTAGCCAGAGGGCCTCAACCGGATGCACGGGCGTCACCAAGCGGTGATCGGCCGCTCCGGAATTGCAATCGAGGCTCAAGGACGGAAGACGGCCGGGAAGTACGCGGGGCGACAAGGTCCGATCGGGAATACCCGGCAGATCAAGCCCTCGTCGTCGACGAACGGGTTGCGGTTGCCCTGCATGTCGCGCCGCGCGATCACGTCGTTCCGACGGCTCTCGCGCTCGTCCACCCTGTCCTGCAGCGCCCAGCGGACAGCCGTGCTCAACTGCCCGAACCGAACCTCGCCCTTCACCAGCAAGCCGCCTCGGGGTGGCAGTGCGACGAGCTGCAGATCCGGTTCATCGTGGCAAACGCCGCCGCCCCTGGGCGTGTCGGCCGCCGTTGGCCCGCCATCGTAACGCACGTCCATGTAGAGCAATGCGCGCGCGACGTCGCCGCGCCGGCCGCGCCAGACCTCGAACACATCGTTGCCGTCGACGCTCCGGCCGCGCCGGTTCTGCTTCTCGGGCGCGACGTCGGCAGGCAGCGGAATGCAGTTGTGATCGCAGTAGTCAAACGCCCTGTCCCAATGCCCAGAGGGGCCGTTCGCCGTGGGGTTCGCAACGAAGAGATGGTGCGCGTCAGCCAACGGTACATTGCAATCCTCAATGGGGCCTGGGAATCCGAACGTCTGAGGCCATGAATGTTCCACATCCCACCGCCCATCCGCCGGAATGCTCTCATCATAATAGACGTCGATGACGTTGTCCGGCACTGCCGTGTCCCGCTCTGACTCCGGAAGAATGCGCGTGGCGGCAAAATCGACACCGCGCTTTCGATGTCCGCTCGCGGCACAGACATGCACCCGATCCCGCAATGCCGCCCCGCGCAGCGTCGCCGCGATCACGCACGGCGTCGCGCTGGCGGTGGGCGGCGGTGGCTGCGCGCGCGCAGGCGCCCGTCGCAGCCCGGCGCCGCTCGCAATCGCGACGGCGCCGGCAATCCGGACGAGCATCCACCGGGCGGCAGCCGAGCGGGGGGCTGGCGGCATACGCGGGAGACGTTACCCGGCGTCGCAACGATTGGCAACCCGTTCGAGGCTTCGATCACAGGCCCCACCTCAGAGCTTGTCGGCGCCATGTCGATCCTGGCCAGAAACTGGCAACCCCACTGGTTCGAGTGCCGCTGCTCTCATGATCCGCGCATCCTGCAGCGCGCGGCGGATGACCGGACACGATACGATGCGAACAAAGCCGTAGCGATCGAGGACGTCGGCCAGTAACGCCCGCCACGCCCCGTCCTACCCTTTGCGCTCCAACGCAGCGCGCGGCTTTACGAACGGCTGCAGACCGTAGTCCCGCTCCAACTGGCGATCCCACGCCGCCCAACGCTCGGCCAGCGCCGCCCGCTCGGCCGCGTCGAGCGCGACGGCTTCGACGGCCGCGACCAGGAGGGGCGCGACTTCGCCCTCGAAGAACATCGCCACCTCGCACTCGCCCTCGTAGTCCTCGTACCGCTCGGCCAGCGGCGTTGCCACCGCCTCGCCGATCGCCAGCGCCGCGGCCGCGTCGCCGCCCGCCAGGCAGGCGCGCGCCCGCAGGATGAACGGCTCCAGCTGGTCGGGCGCGTCGGGTCCTCGCCACGACATCGGATCCACCGCCCGCAGGGCACGGTCGATCTCCCGGCGCAGCTTGGGTTGGTCGATCGCGACCCTCGGTTGGGCGACATCGCTCACCCTCGGACGGTGGACCGTGCCGATCGCCTGAGCCTCGCCGGCCGACTCAAGCCACGCCGTCACGTCGGGCGATACGTCGGCGGCGCGCAGCACGATCGCTCGGAGTTGCGCCGCGTCCAGTCGCGCCGCCAAGTCCCCCAGCGCCGGCGCCTGGCGCGCGTCGTCTGGACGGTCCGTCCAGACGACGAGGACGGCGGCGACGTGCTTGCACCACTCGCTCGCATCGTACGGGCAATTGCACCGCACGGCCTGCACCGACCTCGTCTTCCCGCCGGACAACTCCACGACGACGCGATACGGCTCCAACTCGCTGCCCTGCACGGCTGCCTCGAGCCGATCGCCCCGGTTGACAAGGTCCTCGACCAACCCTCGCGCCGCGTAGTCGCGGCCAGAATCGAGGATCGCACGGTCAACTTGGTCGATCCATGCCCGCTTGGCGTGTCGTCCAGCCATAGGCAGTCAACTCCTCTCCCGCACTCTCAACGACGGTGAGAGGCGGACTGCACGTTCCGGTGATGGCGATCAGGAAGTCCGACTCGAAGTGATTGCACATTCCGGTGATGGCGATTACCGGTCGTATGCCAATCCACCGACATGCAACCGCGTCGATCCTCCGGTAGGGGCGCGGCCCGATTGCGCCGGATCGGCACCGCGTAGCTCCCCAGGAACGTCGCCATCCGTTCGAGCCCCGGGTCCACCATCGTCCCGACGACCATCGCCACCACGTCGCGCCCGCCGTCCGCGAGATCGCCAGCAGGTCCAGTCGATGCTCCCCGAGCGTCACCTGCCGCCCGACGATCGTCAGGTCCTCCGGCAGCATCCGCGGATCGCGCTCGATCCAATCCTCCAAGTAGCGCTCGAGGCCGATGCGCACCTTGTCGGAGCGAACAGGGCCGTCGTTGGTGATAGACCAGATGCCGAGTTGGGACATGGGCGGGGCTCCGGATGACATGGCGGACGGCGACGGCCGGACATTGACCCGGTCGGGCGCCGCCATCCTCGCCCGCTTGGCAGCCCTCACGAGGTCGATGACGTGCGCCCCGGCTCGCTGTCGCACGACCTCGAGCGCCCCAGCGTCGTCATGCCGCATTGGCGTGGGCCGAGCAGCGCACACACCGGGTTGTGCGCGAGCACGCGCTCGACCTCGGCAACATGGCCATAGCGGTCGATCAACTTGGGTCCGTCCCTGTTATTCTGCGCTCCATACACATAAATACAAGGGGTTTGTCGACGTGATTCGCCCGCCCACCGCACGTTCGTCCCGCGACCAGCCTCTCGAACGGCAGACCCCCCGCTGAATACTCCGGCGTCGGAATCGCGCGCGGATCACGCGATGCGATTCCCCGAACCCTCAATCCGTGCCCGTAACCTCCAGGCTTTGCCCCACCTGCTCCTCCCCACCCCCCAACGCAACCTGCCCCCGCAACCCCACCGCCAACGCGCCAAGCGCAGCCGCCCTGCCCGTCGTCCGTGCCGCCGGTGCCAGGGTGCCCACCTTCGTCGTGAGCAGGTTCGAAAGCGCGGTCAGCGTCTCGCGCTCCCCATTCAGCCGTTCCTGGAACTCCGGCAGCCGGTCGCCCGCAACCGCCAGGCACAGTTCCAGACGGAGGGCGTACTCGATCAGGGCGACCTTTGGCGCAACGGCCACCACCTCCTCGGCACGCGCACCCCGCGCCCGACGCTGCGACCATCGGCTCACGACTTCCGGCGTGAGGCGCTGCCGTAGCCAACCACCTGCAGGTAGCGTCTGGATGCGCCGCAACTCCGCCTCGACCTCGCGCGCCCACGTCGCGCGCAGCTCGTGGAGGTCCGCGCGGAGGCGTCGCAATGCGTCATCGGCGGGCGCATCGAGCGGACGACCCAGGATCTCGCGGGCCTCTTCGAAGATGCGCTCCAGCCGCGCCAGCTGATCCACCTGGCGCAGCTCCAAGAGGAGGTCTAGCTTGGACTCCACCCGACTCATCCGATGAGCGAGATCCGCCGCCGATACGATGTGGCAGCACGCGACGGCCATCGTCGAAAGCGATGCCAGCTGCGCCGTGATACGGTCCCCCGCCATCGCCTTCATG
>JBDTSC010000129.1:0-9962 GCA_039931375.1 Ardenticatenales bacterium | reverse complement strand
CCCCGCCGGCCGCGTCGCCGTCGCGCTTTCCCGTCACCGATGTCGTCGTCAGCAGCGCCGCCTTCACCTGATCCGGCGTCCAATCCGGCCACACCTGGCGGACCACGGCGGCCGCGCCGGTCACGTGCGGGCTGGCCATCGACGTGCCCGAGGCGGCCGTGAAGCCAGCCGGGGCGCCGGTGATGGGGTCCGTGTTCGTGGAGAGGATGTTCGTGCCGGGCGCGGCGAGATCGGGCTTGAGGGCGGTCGCACCGCCGCTCGTGGCCGGCGCCGGGCCGCGCGACGACGTCGCGTTGACGACGTCGACGCGCGCGGCGTCGAAGACGGCCTCGGGGGTCACGTCGTAGATCAGCTGGAGGGACGGGTGGGCGTCCGCGTAGGCGGCCAGATCCTTCGCCTCGACGCCGCCGATGATCGCCACGGGCGGCAGCGTGACGCCGGCCGGCAGCTGGCCGGCGATGAACGGCAGCAGCTGGCCGAGGCCCTGCAGGAGCGCGCCGGTCGCGGCCAGATCGCCCTCCGTATAGAAGACGACCGCCTCGGACTGGACCGTCGCGGCGTTGATCAGCTTGGTCACCCAGCCGAACTGCGCGGGCAGCGGGATCGG
Source organism: Ardenticatenales bacterium (assembly GCA_039931375.1). Lineage (GTDB taxonomy): Bacteria > Chloroflexota > Anaerolineae > Epilineales > Epilineaceae > Avedoeria. The sequence continues at coordinate 9,355 of JBDTSC010000129.1, read as the reverse complement.
GATCAGCGGCGACTGCGTGGCGCACGCGCCCTCCCACGGGCTGAGCTGGATCTTGCCGCGGCCGAGCAGCGCCATCTCGACCAGGTTGCACAGGTCGTTGTGGTACGCCGTCCGCTCGATCCGGGCCACGGGCTTGCCGAACGTTTCGTAGAACGCCGGGTGCTTGGCGAGCGCGGCCGGCAGGTCGGCGTCCTTGGCGTTCACGTAGTACGCGAAGTCGCGGCCCGTCTCGCTGTTCGCGACCGTGATGACCTCGGGGATCATCTGGTGCGGCCCGCCGAGCGTCGCCTCGCCGTTCGCGCCCGCGTTGCCGGCCGCCGCCACGACGACGACGCCGGCGTCGTGCGCGTTCTTGAAGGCGACGGCGACCGGGTGGTGGGCCGCCTGGTAGATGTTCATCAGCGCCGTGCCCCACGAGTTGTTGATCACGTCGGCGCCGTCGGAGACGGCATCGTCGATCATCCGCAGGATCTCGGGCGTGTAGGCGTCCGTGAACTTGTAGGCCATCAAGTACGCGCCCGGCGCGACGCCCGACAGCGACAGCTGCCCCGCGCCGGACGTCCCCGGCCCGCCGAACAGCGAGATCCCCGCCGCCGTCCCGGCCACGTGCGCCCCATGAAAGCCGCCGACGCCCTTGGCCAGCGGGTCGTACGCGACCGTCGGATCCGTGCCCTCGGCGACAACATCGGGGTTCGCGTACGTGCGGGCGACGATGACCTTCTTGTTCGTGTACTCGGCCGTCTTCTCGGCGGAGAACGGCGTGACCTTGTCCCCCACCGTCACAGTCGAGCGCGGAAACCCCTCCGGCGCCGTGAACCCGCCGTCGCTGAAGAACGGGTGCGCCGCCGTGATGCCGCTGTCGATCACCGCGATCCGCACCCCCCGCCCGGCCCGCATCTGCCCGCCGATCCGCGCATCCGCCCACGCCTTGGGCGCGCCGATCAGCGGCAGGCTGGCGTCCATCAGCGGCGTCACCGCCTGCTCGCGCGTCACCGCCACGACCCCCGGCAGCCGCGACGCCGCGGACGCCTGCTCGGGCGTCAGCCGCACCGTGACGCCGTCGAACACGACGTCGTAGTGGTACGTCGCCCGCACCCCCGGCGCCACAGCTTGCAGCGCATCGACGAACGCGTCCTGCCGTCGCCGCAGCGCCGCGCGGTACTGGCCATCCGACGGCGACCACCGCGGCGCGCGCGCGGCGGCCCGCATCCCCTTCGGCGCGCCCGGCCGCACGGCCAGCGGCGCGTCGGCCAGCTGGACGATGTAGCGGGCCGTGCCGGCGGGGACGCCCAAAGGCGACGGAGCGGCGGCGGCGGCGAGCCCTGGCTGCGCCGCGCTGCCGGCGGCGGCGATGAACGCGGCGAGCAGGGCGGTGCGCAGCAGCGCGTGGGCGCGGACAGGAAGATGGTTGATCATCGCGAGCTCCTCAAGCCGGCCGACGAATGGATGTCGAGCACCGGTTGCGATCGTGCGCTGTCGCACCAACGCAGGGCGATTCATCGCCGGCCTACAATAACGACGCCTGCCAAAGCAGGCTAAGGTTCCGTTAGCCGGCTTCAGCCGGCGTCGCTATTGTAGTCCGGCGATTCACCGCCGGGCGCTCGGTGGCCGCGACGCGAAGCAATGCTCGAAGCGCCAGACAAACGCTGCTTCGTAACCGCCCATTCGCCGCCCGACGTCGTCCGATCCTGCGCACCGCCCGCCCATCGCGAGGAGACCGACCGTCCTCACCGCCGCCCGCTCCGCCGACCCGCCGATCGCCGTCTGGCTGGACGCCGTCATCGTCGCCGTGACGGCCGACACGCCGCGCGTGCTGACCGTGGGCGACGACGCATCCGGTGCGCCCGCGCTGCCCTCCGGCCCGTTCGATCCGACCACGGACCGCACGCTGGAGAAGTCCGTGCGCCGTTGGGTGGCCGAGCGGACGGGCTTGGGCCTCGGCTACGTCGAGCAGCTGTACACGTTCGGCGACCGCTACCGGACGCCCGAGGAGCTGGCCGGCGGCCCGCGGGCGCTGTCCATCGCCTACGTGGCCCTGGTCCGCGAAGCGCGGCCGGCGACGGGGGCGGCTTGGCGGGATCTCTACGCGTTCTGCCCGTGGGAGGACCGCCGCGCCGGCGCGCCCGCGGTGATCGATGCCGCCGTCGCGCCCGCCCTGTCCGCCTGGACCGCCGCCGGCGCCGACGGGCGCGGGACCGCGCGCCAACGCCGCGAGCGCGCCGACATCGCGTTCGGCCTGGGAGGCGCGGCGTGGGACGCGGACCGAGCGCTCGAGCGATGCGAGCTGCTCTATGAAGTTGGGGCGATCGACGAGGCGGTCCGCGACCGGGCGTTGCGGGCGGCGGAGACGGAGCGCGGCGCGGCGGCGAGCGTCGACGCGGTCGGCCACGCGGTTGGCCCGGGCGCCGCGGACAGCGGCTACGCCGGGCCGACGAGCGACGAGGCGGCGGCGGCCGTCCTGCCCGGCGCGATGGCGCTCGACCACCGCCGCATCCTGGCGACGGCGCTCGGGCGGCTGCGCGGCAAGATCAAATACCGCCCCGTCGTCTTCGAGCTGCTGCCGCCCGGCTTCACGCTGCGCCAACTCCAGCGGGTGGTCGAGGCGCTCACCGGCATGCCCGTCCACACCGGCAACTTCCGCCGCCTCGTCGCCGCCACCGGCCTGGTCGAGCGCACCGGGGATCGCGACGAGGTCACGGGCGGTCGGCCGGCGGAGATGTACCGGTTTCGGCGGGACGTGCTGCGCGAGCGGCGGGCGCCGGGGGTGGGAGCGGGGGGGGGCGGACGGGCGTGAACGGCGGATCGCACGGCGTGCGATGCGAGGTGCCACGGCCATCGCTTTCAGCCCCACATGTTGCCGCCCGTCCCCCAACCGACCTACAATTCACCCCAACGTGCCGCAAGGCGCGCCATTTTTCGGCGGCCACATAGGCTCATTGTGAGAATAACTACGCGACCACCGTGCGCCCTTTGGCCCACGCGGATCGCTTGCGGGAGGCCCGACCCATGTCCGTGACACACCCCTTGCCGACGACGATCGCGTTCGAGGACGCCCCGCTGCCCTACACCCCCGCCGTCGCCGCCGCCACCGCCGAGGCCCACGAGCGCCTCCGCACCAGCGTCCCCGACATCGAGTGGCCGATCGTCGCGCCGCTCATCGCGCGGATCAACGAGCTGAAGCGCGAGCGGAACGCGATCATCCTGGCCCACAACTACATGCCGCCCAGCATCTTCCACGGCGTCGCCGACCTGCGCGGCGACTCGCTGGCCCTCGCGCAGATGGCCGCCGAGACGGAGGCGGACGTGATCGTCCTGTGCGGCGTGCACTTCATGGCGGAGACGGCGGCGCTGATCAACCCCACCAAGACCGTGCTGATCCCCGACCCGAAGGCCGGCTGCTCGTTGGCCGAGAGCATCACCGGCGCGGACGTGCGCGCTCTGCGGGCCGCCCACCCGGGCGTGCCGGTCGTGACGTACGTGAACACGTCGGCGGACGTGAAGGCGGAGAGCGACATCTGCTGCACCTCGGCGAACGCGGTGACGGTTGTCGAGTCGCTCGGGGTGGATCGCGTGATCTTTCTGCCGGACGAGTACCTCGCGGCCTGGGTCGCGACGCAGACCTCCGTCGAGATCATCGACTACAAAGGCCATTGCATGGTCCACGAACGCTTCACGGCCGCCGACATCGACGCGCTGCGGGCCGCGCGGCCGGGCGTGCTGGTCCTCTCGCACCCCGAAAGCCCGCCCGAGGTGCTGGCGGCGTCCGACTTCGTCGGCTCGACGAGCGCGATGATCAAGATCGTCGCGGAGCGGCGGCCCGCGGCGGTGGCGCTGATGACGGAGTGCTCGATGAGCGACAACGTCGCCGCGGAGTTCCCCGAACTGGAGTTCGTCCGCCCGTGCCAGCTCTGCCCGCACATGGGCCGCATCACGCTGCCCAAGGTCCGCCACAGCCTCGAGACGATGACCCACAAAGTCGAGATCGATCCGGCCGTCGCCGAGCGGGCGCGCCGCGCCGTCGAGCGGATGCTGGCGGTCGGGCGCGGTCCGCGTGGCTGACGCAACGGACGCTCGCGCGGCCGCGCGCCGCGCCGACGTGAACCGCTCGCACGCGGATGCCCCGGCGGCTTCCTACGACGCGATCGTCATCGGCGCCGGCGTCGCCGGGCTGACGGCGGCGCTCGGGCTGGCCGGGGCGCACGGCCGGCGCGTCGCGCTGGTCACGAAGACCGCGACGCTGGTCGGCGGCTCGAGCCTGTACGCCCAGGGCGGCCTGGCGGCGGCCGTCGGCGACGGCGACACGCCGTCCGATCACGCCGCCGACACGATCTCGGTGGCCGGCGGCATCGCCGTGCCGGACGTGGTGGCCGCCTTGACGGCCGAGGGGCCGGCCGTGGTCGAGCGCTTGCTCGCGCTCGGGACGCCCTTCGACCGCGATCCCGACGGGCACCTGCTCCTGGGGCGCGAGGCGGCGCACAGCCAGCGCCGCATCCTCCACGCGGACGGCGACGCGACGGGCGGCGCGATCGTCCGCACGCTGGCGGCGGCCGTCGTGGCGCAGACCGGCGCCGTAGAGCTGACCCGGCACGCCGCGTACGCGCTGGACGTCGTCCACGGCGCGGTGGCGGGTGTGCGCGTGGTGGGGCCGGACGGGCGGGCGCGCGATCTGCGCTCGCCGGCGGTCGTGCTGGCGACGGGCGGCATCGGCCACCTCTTCATGAACACGACGAACCCGCCGGAAAACACGGGCGACGGCCTGGCCATGGCCGCCCGCGCCGGCGCGCTGCTGGCGGACCTGGAGTTCGTCCAATTTCACCCGACGGCCCTGGCCGCGCCGGGCGCCGACCCGCTGCCGCTCCTCACCGAGGCGCTGCGCGGCGAGGGCGCCGTCCTGCTGGACGACCGCGGCCACCGCTTCATGGTCGACGAGCACCCGCTGGCCGAGCTCGCGCCGCGCGACATCGTGGCCCGCGCGATCTGGCGCCGCAACGCCGCGGGCCACACCGTGTTCATCGACGCGCGAGTGGCCGTCGGGGCGCGCTTCCCGACGCGCTTTCCCACCGTGTTCCGCCTCTGCCAGGCGCACGGCATCGACCCGCGCACCGAGATCGTGCCCGTCGCGCCGGCCGCGCACTACCACATGGGCGGCATCGCGGTCGACGCGCGCGGCCGGAGCACGCTGCCGGGCCTGTGGGCCGCCGGCGAGGTCACGAGCACGGGCGTCCACGGCGCGAACCGCCTGGCGTCCAACTCGCTGCTCGAAGCGATCGCCTTCGGCGGCCACGTCGCGGACGACATCGCCCGCGGCGGAGCGGGTGAGTGGCCGACGCTGGCGACGTTGGCGAACACGCAGGGCATGTCGACCGCGGCGACCGTCCTAGCGACGGCCGTGACGGCGGGTGCGCCGACGACGGCGCATCCGAGGGCGCCGGCGAACGACGCGGCTGCCGCGCGCGCGCTCGCAGCGGCCGACGTCGCCGAACGATCCACAGCGTCGCCCATGCACGTCGCTGAACGACCCGCGTCGCCCCCGCTCGACGTCGCCGCCCGCACCGCCGCCATCCGCCGCACCGCCTGGAACGACGTCGGCCTCATCCGCGACGCGGACGGCCTCGCGCGCGCGGAACGCGTGTTCGCGCACGAAGCCGCGGACCTCGCCGCCGCTTTCGACCCGGTGACGGACCCGAACGTCGATCCGGCGTTCGATCGCGCCGAGTCCGCCGCCTTTGCGCGCCGTGAGGCCGATCGCGGCGACGCTATTGGCGCCGACCCCGAGGGCCTCTTCGCCCGCCTCGAGGCCGCCAACCTCGCGCTCGTCGGCCGCCTGGTCGCGGCCACGGCGTATGCGCGCGACGAGAGCCGCGGCGCCCACTTCCGCGTGGATCACCCGGAGCTGGACGATGCGCGCTGGGCGCGGCGGCAGTTCGCGCGGCTGGACGGCGACGCCGTGGCCGTCGACGTGGCGGCGCACGCGCCGGTGAGCGCGTGAGCGCGCCGGCGGCGCCGAACGTCGGCGCCCTGCTGCCGCTGGTGTACGAGCCGATCCTGCGCGCCGCGCTGGTCGAGGACCTCGGGCGGGCCGGCGACCTCACGTCCGCCGCGGTCATCCCGCCGGACGCGACGGCGACGGCGCTGCTGGTCGCGCGGCGCGCGGGCGTCGTGGCCGGGCTGGACGTCGCGGCGGCCGCGTTTGGGATGGTCGATGCGGCGATCGCAGTGGGGCGCCGCGCCGCCGACGGGCAGCGGGTCGAGGCCGGGACGGTGCTCCTGCACGTCTCCGGGCCGGCGCGCGGCATCCTGTCGGCCGAGCGCGTCGCGTTGAACGTGCTCGGCCGGATGTGCGGCATCGCCACGCTCACGGCCGCCTTCGTCGAGGCCGTCGCAGGCACGGGCGCCCGGGTGACGGACACGCGCAAGACGACGCCGCTCTTGCGCGCCCTCGAAAAGCACGCCGTGCGCTGCGGCGGCGGCACGAACCACCGGTTCGGGTTGGACGACGCGGTGCTGATCAAGGACAACCACGTCGCGGTCGCCGGCGGCGTCGTGGAGGCCGTGCGCCGCGCGCGCCAGGGCGTCGGCCACATGGTCGTCGTCAGCGTCGAGGTGACCGCGCTCGAACAGATCGACGCGCTGCTGGCGATGCCCGAGCGGCGGACGGCGGACGTCGTGCTGCTGGACAACATGGATACGGCGATGCTGGCCGAGGCCGTGCGCCGCATCGACGGGCGGTTCGTCACCGAGGCGTCGGGCGGGATCACCCTGGCCACGGCGCGGGACGTGGCGCTGACCGGCGTCGACTACCTGTCCGTGGGGGCGCTGACGCACAGCGCGGCGACGTTGGACGTGGCGTTGGACGTGGTGGTCGAGGCGCCCACGGTCGGATGACCGGTGGCGCCTCTCCTTTGAGCGCCTAGGCGCGATCGGTCACGACTCGACATCCAGTTCGGTCAGATCGACATCGTTCGGATCCACGTCATGCCGCAACCGCTTGACCTCCGCGTGATGGTGCTTGTCGTGCAGGCGCTCCTCGCGCTCCGCCTCGGGCACGTCGGTGGCGTAGCGCGCGTGATCGTGCCGCAGGCCCTCGGCGACGATGTGCGCCATGCGCTCGGCGGCCAGCTCGCGGTTCTGATGCTGGCTGCGCTGCTCCTCGACCGTGATGTGCAGCAGCCCGCCTTCGGTCAGGCGCGAATCGAGGTGCTCGAGCAGTCGGTAGCGCTGGACGTCGCTGATCGCCTTGGAATCCTGAACGTTCCAACGCAACTCGACGCGCGATTCGTGCGTGGCGGCGTGCGAGCCGCCCGGGCCGTTGGACAGGCTGAATCGCCACTCCAGCTCGTGGCCAGGGATGACCAATTCGTCGCTGACCGGAAGATCGTCGCTCATCGTTCGCTCCTTGTTGTGCTCACAGCATAGCGCATCGGCGACATCGCGGAGCCCGTACACTTGGCCAGGAGTTCGACGGCGGCGGTCCAGTTCTTACGCCGGTTCGGGCGAAGCGGCCTAATCGCGATGCGCCACGGGCAGATAGATCGCGAGCGCCGGCTCCACGACGGCGGTCGGCGTCGAAGGCTCCGCGACGGTCGTCGGCGTGGCCGGCTCCGTTTCGCGCGGCGGCACCCCCGGCGGCGCCGACGGCGACTCGTCCCCCGCGCGGTCGACCTGCAGGCATCGCACCTGGCCGGTCAGCGCCGCGAGATCGTCATGGATCGCCCGCACCGTCGTCTGGCGGTCGGCGGGCGGGGCGGTCAGGTCGAGCGTCAGGCCCGGCTCTTCGAGCGTGAAGCCCGCCTCCCAGCTCTTGGGGGCCACCGTGCCGCACAGCCACGCGGCCCGCGAGCCGTCGAGCATGCGCAACCGGCGGATGATCACGTCCGCGGCGGTGACGATCCAGAACGTGGCGCCGCTCGGTCGTTCGCGGACACGGAAGCTCAGCGGTGCGCCCGGCGTGCCCGGCGGCGGCGTCGGCCGCGGGCCCGTCGCGCGGCCGGTCGGCGTCGGACCGCCCGGCGTCGCCGTCGGCCCTGGCACTGGCGCCGGCGGCCAGACGATCGGCGGCGGCGGCGCGGCGGCGGGGTCGGCGACGAACCATGGGCGGCTGGTCGCGTCGCGGCGGAAGAAATCGTCCAGCAGCGCGGCCACCTTGGGCCGGCCGCCAGCTGGGCTGGGGTGCGTGCCGTCGTCGACGAAGTCGGCGCACTCGTACCACAGGCCGTCCGCCCGGGCGTGGAGGCCGTCGGCCCAGAGGTACGGGCCCCACAACAGGGCAGGTGCGACGACGGCACCCTTGGCGGCGTCCGCGTTCAGCGCGGCGTCGCCCTCGATCTGACGGCGGATGAGCCACTGGACGCTGAAGGCGGACTCATACGAGTACGGCTCGGGGTTGAGGGACGATGAGGCGTAGCCGGCGTACGTGCGGCTGCTGAAGTACGCGAGTTGTGCGTTCGGGAACCGGGTCGCCGCCAGCCGGACGACGTCGCCCAGCTCGTCGGCCAGCGTCTGGGCGTAGGCCGGGAAGCCGTTCGTCGGGCCGGCGTCGGCCTCCTTGATCCAGAGCGCCTGCACCTGCGCGGCCGTCACGCCGGCCGCCTGCAGCCGCTGGTCGACGACCTTCCAGAAGTTGGCGCCCGCGTCCTTGATGATCGCCGCCGTCTGCCCGCCCTGCGCGCCGTCCACGAGGACGAGGCGCGGGTTCAGGCCGCCGACGCCTTTGGTGCGCTGGATGAACGCGCTGAACTCCTGCGTCGCGTTCGACATGCCCAGGCTCAAAAGGACGATCGTCCCGTCGGCGGCCGGCGCACCGTCCGCGCCGCGCGGCACGATGTTCGCCGCGCGCGCCGCCGCCAGCGCGGCATGGTCCGCCGGCGGCTCGTCGGCGCCCAGGCCGTACAGGCCGCCGGCGTAGCCGTGGTACATGCCCGCGCCAAGCTCGGTGAGCGGCACGAGGCCGGTGGAAGTGCCCGTGCAGTCGGCCAGCACGGCGGCGCGCGCGGCGGGGTCGGTCGCGGCGCCTGACCACGTCGCCGCCGCGGCAACCGTCCCTGCGACGACGAGCGCCGCGACGAGGGAGCGCGCGATGTGAATGGCCGCGTGGCGGGCGGGGCGATGGGTGTTCGGCGCGCCGAATGGGATCGGCGTTCCCAGCGCGTGATCGTCGGAACCTCGGTGTGTGTGCGGCATGGTGAACCTCTCTCGGCGGATGGGCGTGTCTGCGGGACTGAACGCGGGGCATGGGCGGCCGGTTAGGCGTAGTGGCCATCCGCGGGTCCGCCGCATGAACGGGTCGATCCGCAGCGTCCTACTCGTCAGCGTCCAAATCGCCTACCGGACCCGCTGCCCGAAGGGCAGGTAGATT
>JBDTSC010000128.1:0-9999 GCA_039931375.1 Ardenticatenales bacterium | reverse complement strand
GTTCGCCCCCGCAGTTCGCCCCAACCATGGCGCGCCGATCGGCCCGCCGCCCCCGCGACAAGGCTCCCGCGCGATGAGCAACCCATCGCCGACGTCCCAGCGCAAGCGCGACCACGTCAGCATCAACCTTTCCGAAGATGTCGAGAGCGGTCGGACGAACGGCTTCGAGCGCTACGCGTTTGTCCCAGAGGCGCTGCCCGAGATCGATCTGGACGACGTGCGCACGGACACGACCCTGTTCGGGCGCCCGCTGCGCCTTCCATTCTTGATCTCCTCCATGACGGGCGGCGCAGGGGATCTGGCGACGATCAATCGCCGCCTGGCCGAGGCCGCGCAGACGTGCGGCGTGGCGATGGGCGTCGGATCCCAACGCGCGGCCATCGAGGACGCACGCCTTGCAAGCAGCTTCGACGTCCGCCACCACGCGCCGGACATCCTGTTGCTGGCGAACCTCGGCGCGGCGCAGCTCAACGCGGGCTACGGGGTCGACGCATGCCGGCGCGCCGTCGACATGATCCAGGCGGACGCCCTGATCCTCCACCTCAATGCCCTGCAAGAGGCGGTGCAGCCGGAGGGCGACACCCGCTGGGCCGGCGTGCTCGGCCACATCGCGCGCCTCGCGCCCGTCCTTGGCGTGCCCATCGTGGCCAAGGAGGTCGGCTGGGGCATCTCCGGCGCCACCGCGCGGCGGCTGGTCGACGCCGGCGTCGCCGCGATCGACGTCGCGGGCGCGGGCGGCACGAGCTGGTCGCAGGTCGAGATGCACCGTGCCGCGACGCCCGCGGCGCGCGCCGTCGCGGCCGCGTTCGTGGGCTGGGGCTTGCCGACGGCCGAGAGCCTCGTGCAGGTGCGCGCCGCGGCGGCGGACACGCCCGTGATCGCCAGCGGCGGCATCCGCGATGGCGTCGAGGCCGCGAAGGCGATCGCGCTTGGCGCGTCGTTGGTCGGGCTTGCCGGGCCGCTCCTGCGCGCCGCGCACGAGGACGCCGTCGTCGAGGCGATCGAGACGATCGGACGGACGTTGCGGGTCGCGCAGTTCGCGATCGGCGCCGCGGACTTGGCCAGCCTGCGGGACCATCCGGCGCTCGTACGGCGCGCACCGTGACGGCGGGGCCATCGCTCCAGGATCTCTCGCTCGCAGCGGTGCACGCGCGGATGAGGGTCGCGGTGACCCGCCATGGGCCGGCGGCGCCATTGTACGCTTGGCTGCGCGATCATCTCGGTTGGCCGGACGGCGGCGTGGACGCACGGGACCGTTCCGCCAAGGGCATCCGGCCGCGCGTGGCGCTCGCCGCGTGGGCGGCCGTCGGCGGTGCGGCGGAGTCCGCGGCGGCGGTCGACATCGCCGCGGCGATCGAGCTGACGCACGAGTTCTCGCTGATCCACGACGACATCGAGGACCGCGACCTCGTGCGGCGCGGCCGAGCGACGCTCTGGACGACGATCGGCGAGGCGCAGGCGATCAACGCGGGCGACGCCCTGTTCGGCATCGCCCGCGGTGTGCTGAGCGGAGCGGCGCTGCCGTCCGATGTCATCGTCGCGGCGGCAAGGCGATACGACGCCGCCTGCGTCCGGCTGGCGGAGGGACAGAGCCTGGACATCGCGTTCGAGTCCCGATCGGTCGGCGACGTGAGCCTCGAGGATTATGTCGATATGGTGCGCCGCAAGACCGGCGCCCTCCTCGGCGCTGCGGCCGCGCTCGGTGCGCTCGGCGCGGGGGCCACGGCGGCGACGGCGGACGCACTGGAGCGTTGGGGCGAACATCTGGGGGTGGCGTTTCAGATCCAGGACGACGTCCTGGGCATCTGGGGCGATCCCGCCGTCACGCTCAAGCCGGCCGGCCACGACCTGGTGCGGCGCAAAAAGAGCGTGCCGGTGCTGCTGGCGGCCGCGGACCGGGCGCTATCCACGCCGCTGCGCAACGCGTTCGCCGGCGATGAGCCGATGACCACGGCGACCGCGGCGTCGCTGGCGGCCGCCATGGCCAAGCGAGGGCTGGGCGACGCCTGCCGAACCGAGGCGCGGCGGCACGCCGAGTCGGCGCAGGCGGCGCTTGCGACCGCCTCGCTGCTGCCCGGGCCGGGCGCGATGCTCGCGGCGCTCGCCCAGCAGGCCGTCGACCGCGAGCGCTAGCCGCTCGGTCGCAAGGCGGCCGGTGCGGGGCTCAGATCAGGCCCCACTCGCCCCAATCGCCGCCCTCCATCAGATCGGGCGACCATGGCGGCGTGTCGAGCAGCGTGACACGCACGTCGTTGCCCGTGACGAAGTGGGTCGTGTCCTTGATCTGCTGGATGATCGACCCGGCGTACGGGCAGAACGGTGTCGTGAGGATCATCTGCACCTCGGTCTCCGCCGGGTGGAAAACGATCTCCCGGATGAGTCCCAGGGTCACGACGTCAATGTTGATCTCGGGATCGACGACGCCGCGCAGCGACTCGCGGATCTCTGACTCGAGCGCGGCCTGTTCGGCGGCGTCGAGGGTGAGCGTCAAGATTACCGGTTCGTCCACGGGAACACTCCTGTTGCCCGGTCGCGGTGCATCGCGCGGGGTTCACTCATCATAGAGCACCGTCGCCTCCTCGTACGAACGGATCTGGTTCGCCTGGCGCTTGCGGCGAATCCATTCGCCCAGGTGGCGGTTCTTGTCCTCGCGGGGCGCTTCGTCCGCCAGGAGCGCCATGCTGAAGTTCACCCGCAGCGCGCGGCCCGGGATCACGTGGCGCGAGATCCCGCTGGGCAGCGCGCCGCCGCCCCGCACCAAGGTCAGGATGTCGTCCGGACCGAACGTCGGGAAGACGAGGAGCGCGCCGACGTCTTCGAAGTGGCCCTCCAGCGACGCCATGTCGAGCGCGAGGATGCGATGGATGTCCGCGCGCCCGTTGTAGACCGAGACCACCCGCCGCAGCAGGTCCGCCCGCGCGACCAAGTCAGTCCCGCCGTGCAGCGTCACGACCGCGCCGTCCGCGAACTGCGCGTACGCGACGGCGTCGCGGGCCGACAGCGCCGCCTGCGCCGCGGGGAGGTTGGTCGCGTCGACGAGGAGGCCCGGCACATCCGCCAGGTCGTTCCGGATCGTATCGGCCGAGAGCCCGACCACGAGGTGGTGCCATGTCGCCAGCACGACGGAGGTGTAGTCGACGATCTGCACGAGCGCGTCGCGAAAGCCGAGGTGCTTCAGGGCGCTCGTGCGGTTCGCACCGTCCAGGACCACATAGCGGCCGTCGCCGATCGGCGCGACGATCGGCGGATCCTTGAGGACGCCCTCGCGCACGAGCCGCTCCGCCAGCGTCACGATCCGTCGGTTGTCGAAGTCCTCGTGCGGCGTCACCGCGGCCAGCTCGACGATGCGCAGCTCGGGCAACGCGCCGCCCGCCGCCGCGGTCACGCGTGAGCGCCGATCGACGGCGGCTCGTCGTCATTGCCGGCGCTGTCGGTGAGGAACGCGATGAGGTCGATCTTCGTCAGCACGCCCAGCAGCTGGTCGCCGCCGCGCACGACGACGAGATCCGTGTCGGCGAAGATCCGCCCGAGCACGGCCAGGGTTGTGCCCGGCTCGACGACGGCGATGCGATTCGAGACGAGGGCGGCGACGGTGCGGGCCGCCGCATCGTCCGCGCGGCCGGGGTCGAACATCGCCGCGAGCACGTCGCGCTCGCCCAGCACGCCCACGATGTCGCCCGCATCATCGACGACGGGCAGCTGAGAGATCCCGTGGCGCTGCATGAGATCGACGGCCGACGCGATCGTGCAGTCCGGGGAGATCGTCACGGCCGGGCTCGGGCCGCGGCGGGTGAGGACGTCCGTGACGTGGCCGCGGATGCGCTCGCCCATGTGGAAGCCGTTCTCGCGCAGCCAATCGTCGTTGAACAGCTTGGAGAGGTACCGCGAGCCGCTGTCCGGCAGGAGGACGACGACGACGGCGTCCGGTCCGACCCCGCGGTCCCGGATGTAGGCCAGCGCCCCCGCCACGGCGCTGCCGCACGAGCCGCCGACGAACAGGCCCTCTTCGCGCACCAGACGCCGCGCCATCCGAAACGACTCGCCGTCGGTAACCTGGACGATGTCGTCGATCACGCCGAAGTCGTAGACGCTCGGGATGAAGTCCTCGCCGATCCCCTCGACCGCATAGCTGTGGGCGGGCGTCGTCACGCCGGTGTAGAAGTAATCGTGCAGGATCGAGCCGACCGGGTCGACGCCGACGATCTGGATGTCCGGGTTTCGTTCCTTCAGGTAACGCCCCGTGCCCGTGATCGTGCCGCCCGTGCCGATCGTGCAGATGAAGTGCGTGATGCGGCCGCCCGTCTGCTCCCAGATCTCGGGTCCGGTTGAGGCGTAGTGCGCCGCCGGGTTCGCCGGGTTGCTGTACTGGTCGACGAGGACCGCGCCGGGCGTCTCAGCCGCGAGCCGGCGCGCGACGGCGTAGTACGAGCGCGGATCGTCCGGCTCGACGGCCGTCGGCGTGACGACGACCCGTGCGCCGAACGCGCGCAGAACGCGGATCTTCTCGTCGCTCATCTTGTCCGGCATCGTGAAGATGGCCTGATAGCCCTTGAGGGCCGCGGCGATCGCGAGCCCGACGCCCGTGTTGCCCGACGTGCACTCGACGATCGTGCCGCCCGGCTTCAGCCGCCCGTCGCGCTCGGCCGCCTCGATCATGGCCAGGCCGATGCGGTCCTTCACCGAGCCGCCCGGGTTGAAGAACTCGACCTTGGCCAGCACGTCCGGCGCGGCGCCGTCCGTCACGCGGCCGAGGCGGACGAGCGGCGTCCCGCCGATCGTGTCCAGCACGCTCGCCGCGACGCCCGGCAGATCGGCGGCGGGACGATCGGCGGCGGGACGATCGACAGCGGGACGATCGACAGCGGGCGGCAACATCGAAGAGTCCACGTCAAGCTCCTGGGCGCGGTTGGGGCGTGACGGTAGCATCCGCCGTTCGGGGCGGTCAAGACATTCGCGCGCCCAACCCGCCGCGCTCCACCCCGCCCCGACCATGCCCCGCCCCACGCCGAAGTCGCCGCAGCTCCCCTTGCCGCCGGACGATCGTCTGGCTATCCTGCCGCGATGCCCACCCCGCCCACGGCCGCCGCGTCCGCACACGCCTCGGACGCCACCAACGCCCCCGACGCCGCCGCCGACGCGACCGACGCCGCCGACGCGACGTCCGGCCGCCGCATCGCGCGGGCTTCAGCGCTCGTCGGCGGCCTCTTCTTGGCCGCCAAGCTCGTCGGGCTCCTGCGCGAGCGGGCGATCGGCGCGCGGTTCGGCGTTTCCGCCGACTACGATGCGTACGTCGCCGCGTTTCGCGTGCCGGATCTCCTGTTCACCGTCTTCGCGGGCGGCGCGCTGATCAGCGCGTTCCTGCCGGTGTTCAGCGCCGCGCTCGAGGACGAAGACCGGAAGGGCGCGTGGGCGCTCGCCAGCGGCGTCACGAACCTGGTCGTGACGGCCACGATTGTCGCGGCGATCGCCGCCGCCCTGTGGTCGGAGGGGCTCAGCCGGTTCGTCGCCCCGAGCTTTACGCCCCAGCAACTGGCGCTCACGGCCCACCTTATGCGGATCATCCTCGTCTCGACGGTGATCTTCGCCGTGTCCGGTCTGCAGTTCGGCATCCTGAACGCGTTCCAACACTTCCTGACGCCCGCCCTGGCGACCGTCGTCTACAACGTGGGCATCATCGTCGGCGCGATCTGGCTGGCGCCGCGGTTTGGGATCGACGGGCTGGCCTATGGGGTGGTGCTCGGCGCGATCGCGCACCTGCTGATCAAGGCACCGCCGCTCCTGGCGCACGGGTTTCGCTGGGTGCCGCGCTACGGCCTGGGCGATCCCCGCGTCCGCCAGGTGCTGCGCCTGCTGTGGCCCCGGATGCTCGCGCTGGGCGCCGTGCAGGCCGTGTTCATCGCCAACACCCGCCTGGCCTCCGCGGCCGGGACGAGCGCGGTGTCCGCCGTGAACTACGCCTGGATCATCAGCCAGATGCCGCAGTCGATCCTGGGCACGGCCGTCGGCACGGCCGCGTTCCCGACGCTGGCCAGCCTGGCCGCGCGCGGCCAGCGCGACCGGCTGCGGCACACCGCCGCGGACGCGCTCGTGGCGATGATGACGCTCACCGTGCCGGCGGCCGTCGGTCTGGCGGTGCTGGCCGGTCCGGCCGTCCAGGTCCTCCTCCAGACGGGCCGCTTCGGTCCGGAGGCCGCCGCGCTCACGGCGGCCGCCCTGCGCATGTTCGCCCTGGGGCTCGTCGGCCACGTGACGCTCGAGGTCGCCGCGCGCCTCTTCTACGCCCAGCAGGACACGCGCACGCCGCTTCTGATCAGCATCGGCACGATGGTGGTCAACATCGGGCTGGCGGTCGCATTCCTTACCCTTGCCGAAGCGGCGGCGTGGCCCCTGACGGCGCGCGTCGCGGCGATCGCGCTCGCCAACTCGATCGCCGTTTCGCTCGAAGTGGCCGCGGCGCTGTGGCTCGTGCGCGCTCGGCTGGGGGGCATCGAGGGCCGCCGGCTGGCCGGCACGCTCGGCCGGGCCGGGCTCGCCGGCGGGCTGATGGCGGGCGCGATGCTGGCCGTCCAGGCCGCGCTGCCCGAGCGGATCGCGCTGGGCGCGCTCGCCGGGCCGCTGGGCGACGGGCTGGTGCGGCTGGCGCTGGCGGGTTCGGCCGGGGCGCTGGCCTACGGTGTGGCCGCGCTCGCGCTCGGGCTCGTGCCGGCCGCGCAGCTCAGCGCGTGGCTGCGCCGGGGTCGCTAGACGGCGGTTCGTCCGCCGTGGCCGCGCCGGTTGCTCCACCGGGTGCCTCATCGAGAGACCCATCGAGAGACCCATCGAGTGCCCCATCCATCGCCGGATCATCGCGGAAAAGCAGCGCACGCGCCGCCGGGTCCAGGCTGAGGGCGTCGCCGGCGATCTCGGCGTCCGCGACGACTCGGAGCAGCCAGCGGGCGACGACGGCCACGGCGAGATGGCAGCCGAGGGTCGCCCGCGGCTGGCCGATCGTCGAGAGCCCGACCACCCAGGCGCCGTCCGCGCGCGGATGGACCAGCACGGCGATCCGCTGCTCGATGGTGGGTTCGATGACGACGGTGTCGATCAAGAGAGAGTGCGGTCCGACGTAGACATCGAGGGGGTGGATCCTGCAGCCGGCGGCGGCCACCTCGTGCGGCGCGAATGCGGCGGCCGCGGCGGGCAGCGAGGTCGACGAGCAGAGCGCGACGTGGGGCATGGACCGCTCCGACAGCACGGGGCGCGGCGGGACGGGCGCCGCGGTTCGGGTGTAGTGGAAGTACGCGCACGGCCGGCCGGCCGCGACGGCGAGCGCCTCGTACTTCGTGGGAACGCCGTCCGGCCGCTCCGATCGCCACCGGTCCGGTCCCGGAACGGCGTTCACCAGGCCCTCGGCGGCCCCGAGGGCGCGGTCGATGTCCCGCGCGTACGCCGCGACGTCGGTGGCCGCGTACAGCGCGCCGCCCGGCGCGAGGCGCGATGCGATCAGCGCGATCGTCGGCGGGGCGAGCAGGCGGCGGTGGGCGTGGCGCGTCTTGAACCAGGGATCGGGGAAGTGGACGTACAGCGCGGCGATCGACGCCTCGTCGAAGAGGTGCGCGAGGGCCGACTGGCCCGTGGCGTGGACGAGGCGCACGTTCGACAGGCCATAGCGGCGGGCATCGCGCTCAGCGGCGGAGAGGCTGCGGTTCGAGATCTCGACGCCCACGATGTTCGCGGTCGGACGCCGCCGCGCCAGATCGAGCAGGAAGTGCCCGCGCCCGAAACCGATCTCCACGTGCAGGTCGCCGGCGCGTCCGAACAGCGCGGTCCACGGCGTCGGCCACGGGAGATTGTGCAAGGAGAGCGAAGTGTCAAGGCCCGGAAGCGTCCGTTTCGACTCCACGGCGACATCCGCTGCGCCGCCCCTCACGGCAGCTCGGCCATCGCCGCGACCGCCGGCGCATAGCCCGCGTGGAACTCGATCGCGCGCCCATACGCCGCTCGCGCTTCGTCATTGCGGCCGAGCGCGTGCAGCGCCCGGCCGCGCCACACATCCCACTCCTCGAGGTTCTCACCATGCATCGAGGCCAGCGTCTCGTCCGCGATCGCGATCAGGGCGTCGAATTTGCCGCTCTCGAACAGCGCTTGGCCGTACCCGAACTGGTACCAGAACGCGCGAAACGGCAGTCCGATCGCCCGAGCCCGTTCGAAGGCGGTCACGGCGCCGGCCGCGTCGTGGCGGCGCGCGCGCACCTCGCCCTGCGCAAACCAAGCCCACGGGTCATCTGCGTGCGCGGCATTGTAGCCGTCGACCACGGCGCCGACCCGCGACCACATCGTGTCGTCCGCGCCGTCGGCGCCCAGCGCGGCGCTCACGGCGGCGGCCTGGGCCGGGGCGTACACGGGCACGTAGACGCCCAGGAACGGGCGCCCCATCTGCTCGACCGCATCGTAGCCGTAGCGTCGGTTCGCGCCGTAGTACGAGTCGAAGGCGATGAACTCGGCGGACGCATCGTCATAGCCCGTCAGCACGCGGTAGTGCCCCATCTCGCCCCGCCCCTCCACGCTCACCCAGTGCTCGACGATCACCGGCACGCCGGCGCGAAGGAGCGCCCGCAGCCGGTCTCGATCCGCGCCGTAGCGCATGATCGCCTGCAGGCCCTGGCGCCGGATGAAGGCCGCGAGCTCGTCGGGCGCGACGTTCGTGTCCTCGCGGTCCGGCTTCAGCTCCGCCGCCGCGGCCAGCTGATCGACACGCACGCCGAATGCGCTCAGCGCCATCACGGCGGAGGACGGACCGCAGTTGTTCCACTTCTGCCACGTGTGTACGATGCCCGGCAGCTGAACGCTGGACGCGCCCGGCGCGGCCGCCGCCGGTGATTCGGGCGGGGCGGCGTTCGCCGCGGCGCTGGCGACGGGCAAAGCCGGCGTCGCAGCGTCGACGTCCATGGCTGTCGACGCGGACGCGGCCGACGCTTCCGACGAAGCCTGCGCGGTCGACGTGGCCTGCGCGAGCGACGAATCGGCGCGATACACGGGCGTGTTTGGTTCGGCCGCGACGACATCAGCCTCGGTGGGCCTGGCCAGCGTCGCGTTCGCGAACGCGTCGCCCCGCGCGGCCGCGGTGTCCATGGCCAGTGCCGTGCCGAGCGGCGGCGGCACGACGGTCGACTCGCCGCCGTCGCCTGCACGTGCGCTGCCCATCGTGGTGACGCGATCCGTGCCACGAGACGATGTCGACGGCGCATTCGAACGCGACCATGCGGATGGGTTCGCGCCCGACGTCGAGACGGCCGTGCCCGCGGCAGGCGCGCAGCCGACGGCGCCGATCGAGATCGTGGCCACCAGACACATACCGGCGACCGCACTCGGCGCGCGCCGGCATGGCGGTACGGTCACGGACAACAGCGCCGTACGCGGTGTTTGACCATGCACGGTCGAGCTGCCGATAATGCGGTGGCGGCGCACGTCGTCGCTACGCCGCATCGGGCGGCGGACCCCGCCGTCCGTACCTCGTGCCAAGGTCGATTGCGTCCCGTTCTTCGCGGTCCGTGGCTCCGGCATACACGGCGCCGGCATACACGGCTGTGGCATACACGGATCCGGCATATCGGCGCCCCAGCGTGCGCGCACGGCGTCATGCGCCGGGCGGGCGGCAACGATAGCACAGGCGGTCTCGCCACCGATCGACCCGGCCGCGCTGCACGGATATTCCCCCACTCCCCTCCCACGAGGTGCCCCACCATGGCTTATGAGTTCATCCTGGTCCATCGCGACGGTCCGGTCGGCATCGTCCAGTTCAACCGGCCCGACAAGCTGAACGCGCTCAGCCCCGCCCTGATCGCCGAGATGGCCGACGCGCTCGAGAGCCTGGACGCGGACGCCGCGATCGGTGCGATCGTCCTCACGGGCAACGAGCGCGCCTTCGCCGCCGGCGCCGACATCGGTGAGATGGTCGAGGCGAACGTGGTGGACCAGATCCGGCGCGACATGTTCGCGACGTGGGATCGGGTGCGGCGG
>JBDTSC010000127.1:0-10005 GCA_039931375.1 Ardenticatenales bacterium | reverse complement strand
CGGGCGTCGCGAAGCGGGCCAGGTTGAGCGCGCCGAGGTTGCAGACGGACCAGGCCGGGAGCGGTTGCTCGCCGCATGGGTTTGTGCACACCAGCGGCGCGAAGTATCCCGAGTTCGACATCCGGTTCGATCGCTCGCTGAACCAGACCCCCGGCTCCGCGCTGGCCCAGGCGCTTTCGATGATCGTGTCCCACACCTCGCGCGCCCGTACGGTCTTGTGGGTGACGACCGCGTGTCCCGCGGCCCGCCAGGCGCCCAGATCGCCGGTCCAACCCGCATCGTAGGCCGGATCGCCCGTGTCCGGGAAGACGAGATCCCACTCGCCGTCCGACTCGACGGCCCGCATGAAGTCGTCCGAGATCGCCACGGAGATGTTCGCGTTCGTGATCCGGCCCATCGTCCGCTTGGCGGCGATGAACTCCGCCACGTCCGGGTGCCAGGCGTCCAGGATCAGCATGAGCGCGCCGCGACGGCTGCCGCCCTGCTCGATCAGGCCCGTCACGAAGCTGTAGACGGAGCCCCACGAGACCGCGCCGCTCGAGCGGCCGTTCACGCCGCGGACGTAGGCGAACCGCGGCCGCAGCGAGCTGAGGTTGATCCCGACGCCCCCGCCGCGCGACATGATCTCGGCCATGCGGGCCAGCGTCTGGAAGATCCCGTCGCGGCTGTCCCGCGGACTTGGAATGACATAACAGTTGTAAAACGTCAGGTCCTGCGCCGTCCCGGCCGCCGTCAAAATCCGCCCGCCCGGCACGAAGCGCCAGTCCCGCAGGAGCCACTCGAAGCGCTCCGCCCACGCGTCCCGCACCGCGGCCGGCTCGACGGCCGCGATCCCGCGGGCGACGCGCGCTTGCATCTCGTCGGGGTGGAGCTCGAGCGGGCGATCGACGTGCTCGAGCGCCCGTTCGACCGTCTCGTCGCCGTCCAGGCTGATCGTCGCCGTCCCGTCGCCGACGCGCGTGACGACGCCGATCTCGCGCTGTCCGGTCTCGACGTCCACGCAGACGACGACCGTGTCGCCCGCTGCGACGTGCGACTTGTCCATGTCCTTGAGAGCGTAGCGGTCCAGGAAGATCCGCTCACCCAGCTCGCCCAGGGCGTTCGGCTCGCCGGGCCGCACGCGCCGGCCGCGCTGGGGCGGGATCGGGTCGCCCGGGACGCCAGGGTTGCTCGGGACGTCCGGGTCGTCCGGGACGCCAGGGTGCGTGGCTGGCGACGGGGGAGCCGTCAGCGGTGGGGCGGTGCTCCGCGCGCCGTGTTCGGCGGCGGGCGCCGGCCAGCCCGCGTCGGGCTCGGCCATCGGCCGGCCACCGTCCGCGGCGTCGTCGCCGAGTGGCTCGTTCATCGCGGCGCCTCCGTCGGCGGGCGGGTCGCTGGGGGAGCTAGACTTCGAGCAAGCGCATCTGGCGCTTGTCTTCCTCTTCGCGCTGCTTGTGTTCGCGCAGTCGCTCGATCTCCTCGACCAGGCCGTCGAGGTCCGTGAAGCGGCGGTAGACGGACGCGAACCGAACGTACGCCACGTCGTCGAGCAGCCGAAGCTGCGCCATCACGAGATCGCCGATGAGCTGGCTGGCCACCTCGCTCTTGCCCTGGCGGTACAGCTCGCCCTCGACGGAGCGCGCCAGCTCGTTCACCGTGTCCGTCGAGATCGGACGCTTGGCGCACGCGACGTGGATGCTGTGGAGCAGCTTGTCCTGGCTGTACCCCTCCCGCCGCCGATCCCGCTTGACGACCTGCAGGTTCGTCGACGAGAGCTGCTCGTACGTCGTGAAGCGCTGCCGGCACCCGTCGCACTCCCGCCGCCGGCGGATCGTGCTGGCCACTTCCCTCGTGTCGACGACGTGGCTCTCGCCTTGGCAGTACGGGCACTTCATCACACGCTCCGGCGTACGGGATGCCCGCTTCGCGGGCCAACGAAACGACATCGTTGCGACGCATTCGATCGATGAAAGGCCAGATGTCGTCGCGATTCGGCGTGGGCACCACCAGATCTGGGGGGCGATTGTAGCACCGGCCCCGAGGGGCACGCAAGACGCGCGGCGGCGTGATGTCGACCGAACGCAGGGTCGTTCGCATGCTGCGAACGGACAACCAGAAGGGCGATCGAGCCTGGCCCGATCGCCCTTCTACGGCTGTGTGGGGGTCCGCGCGTTCCGCGCAGTGGGGCGGGGCGTCGATGGAAAGGTCAGCCGCCGTTCGACTGGCGGCGCAGGAACGCCGGGATGTCGATATCGGACGAGCCGGTCGGCAGGCCGCGCTGCGAGGAGGGCTCGAGCGGGCGGGCCACCGGGCGGCGGTGCGAGAGGTCGATCACGTTGGAGGGCGCCGGGCGGCCCTCCACGCGTGCGTTCGCCTGGAAGCCCGTCGCGATGACGGTGATCCGCAGCTCCTCGTCCATCGTCGGATCGAGGACGGCCCCGAAGATGATGTTCGCGTTCGCGTCCAGGTGGCGGCCGATCACCTCGGCGGCGTCGTTCACCTCGGAGAGCGTCATGTTCATGCCGCCCGTCACGTTGAACAGCACGCCCGTCGCGCCGTCGATCGTGATGTCCAGCAGCGGGCTGGCGATCGCGCGCTCCGCCGCCTCGACCGCGCGGCGCTCGCCCTTGGCGCGACCGACGCTCATCAGCGCCGCGCCGCCGCCGCTCATGATCGCGCGCACGTCCGCGAAGTCCAGGTTGATCAAGCCGGGCACCGTGATCAGCTCCGAGATGCCCTGGATGCCCTGGTGGAGCACCTCGTCCGCGGCGCGGAAGGCGTCGTGGAACGTCATCCGGCCGTCGTTCAGCGTCATCAGCCGGTCGTTGGGGATGACGATCAGCGTGTCGACCGCCTCCGCCATCCGCTCGAGGCCGGCGTCCGCCGACCGCGAACGCGGCGTGCCCTCGAACAGGAACGGCCGCGTCACGACGCCGATCGTCAGCGCGCCGGCGTCGCGGGCGATCTGCGCGACGACGGGCGCGGCGCCCGTGCCGGTGCCGCCGCCCATGCCGGCGGTGACGAAGACCATATCGGCGCCCTTGACGCTGTCCTCGAGGTCCTCGCGGCTCTCCTCGGCGGCGCGCTCGCCGACCTCGCCGCGCCCGCCGGCGCCGAGGCCCTTGGTCAGCTTCGTGCCGATCTGGATGCGCGCGCTGGCCCGCGAGAGCTGCAGCGCCTGGGCGTCCGTGTTGACGGTGACGAAGTCAACGCCGGTGAGGCCTTCCTCGATCATCCGGTTGACGGCGTTCGAGCCGCCGCCGCCGACGCCGACGACTTTGATGGTGGCCAGATTCTCATGCAGGTTGGGGAACATGGGGTACCTCCGGGTTTGGCTGAACGGATGTGTGTTCGCGCTTCGGTTGGGCGCGGGTGGATCGTGGACAACGAGGCTGGTTTGGTGGAGCTTGTGCGGGGCCCGGAATCGGGCCGGCGGCGGGTGCAACGTTCAAGTGCCGTGCCGCTCCTTGGTCGGGGGCGGCGCGGGCGCGGCCTGGTGGGCGTGGACGATCGAGCGGCGCATCGTCTAGTGCCGCCCGTTGCGGCGGGGCAACAGCGCCTCGCGCATCCAACCGACCATACCGCCGTACGGGGCGGCATGGCCGTCGGTGAGCATCGGAATCGCGGCGTCCTGCACGGCGCGCGCCGACCACATGAGCAGCCCGACGGCCGCCGCGTGGTCCGGGCTCTTGGCCGCGTTCGTGAGGCCCGCCACCTGGGTCGGGCGGCCGATCCGCACCGGGAAGCGCCACATCTCCTGCAGCCGGTGCGGCAGCCCCTTCAGCTCCGTCCCGCCGCCGACCAGCACGACGCCCGCCGGCGGATGGTCCCCGAACCCGCCGCGTTCGATCTCGGCGGCGATCATGCCCGCCATCTCGTCGACCCGCGCGGCCAGGACGCGGCTCACGTCGCGGCGGCGGACGCTGCGCACCTGCTCCTCGCCGAACGGGACGATGTCCACCTCGGCGCGATCGTCGTCGTGCTCGGGCAGGACGTGCCCGTGGGTCTTCTTCAGGCGTTCGGCCTGTTCGAACGGCGTCTGGAAGAGCACCGCCAGGTCGTTCGTGAGGTGCCGGCCGCCCACTTTCAGCGTGCCGGTGTGCACCACCGCGCCGTCCGCGAAGCACGCCACCCCGGTCAGCGCGTGCCCGAGGTCGACCACCACGACACCCAGCTCCCGCTCGTCGGGCGTCACCGTCGCCTCCGCGGCCGCCAGCGTGCTCATCACGAGGCGGTAGCGGTCGACGTCGGCCAGCTTCAGGCAGCGGCGGACGGTGTTGAACGCGCCCAGGCTGCCGGTGACGATGTGCACCTCCGCCTCGAGTCGAAACCCCTCCATCCCGACGGGCGAATCCACCGCGCTCCCGCCGTCCAGACGATAGCTGCGCGGCAGCACGTGCAGCACCTCGCGCTCGGGCTCGATCGGGACGGTGCCGGCCGCTTCCAACACCCGCTCCACGTCGGATGTGTCCATCGGCCGCGGCCGGCGCCCGCACGGTACGGCGGCGCGGTTCAACGCACCGTGGATGTGCGCGCCGGTGACGCCGATGACCGCCGCGTCGAACGTGTCGCCCGCCAGCCGCTCGGCGCGCTCGACGCACGCCCCGATCGCCCCGGCGGCGTCCTCGACGCTGACGACCTCGCCGGCGCGGATGCCTTCAGCCGGCGCGTGCCCGGCGCCGACGACGCGTACGCCGCCGCCGGGCAGGCCCTCGCCCATCAGCGCGACCACCTTGTGCGATCCGACATCGATGCCGATGATCATGGTGTGCTCCTTAGCGGTTGCATGGGCTGGGGGGCCGTGTGGTGGGGGTCCACTGGCTGGGGGATCACTGGCTGGGGGATCACTGGCTGGGGGATCATTGGCTAGAGACCCGACCGCAAGCGGTAATACGGTCGGTTGGGAAAGCGAAGGTCGACGAGCGCGATCGATGCCGTCGGCGCGTCCAGGCCGTGCGCGAACGCGGCCAGCGTGTCCGCCTGCAGCGCGGCCTGCCCGGCATCGGCGCCCAGGAGCACGGTCCAGCCGTCATCCGTCGTCGCGCTGAACCCCTCGGCGGCGCCGCGCCACGTGAGCGGTCCGAAGCGCGGCGCGTAGGCCAGCGCCGCCGCCACGACGCCCGCCCCGAGGATCGAGCCGACCGCGGGCGCCTGGCCGCTCGAGTCCGTGATCCGTACGAGGTCGTTGGTCAACGCCGCGTCCGCCGGAACGGGGATCCCCCGCCCCGCCTCGTCCACCGCGACGGCGACGCTGCCCGCCTGCCACAGCAGCGCCGGCGCGGTCTCGACGATGCGGATCGTCACGCGGTTCGGCAGGGCGACGGTGATCGTGGCGTCCTTGATGTCGGCCAGCGCCAGCAGCCGCTCGCGGACCCGACGGGCATCCAGGGCGAGCGCTAGCTGGCCGTCGATGTTCGACTGGGCGTACACGGCGGCGCTGCGCAGCCGGGCGTTGCCGACGACGGTCGCGCCGTCCACCCGGAAGCGTTGGCCGGTCCAGATGTGCGCCAGCATCGCGCACAGCACGATCGCGGCGGCCAGGCTGGCCACCCGCGACGGGTTGCCGAGCAGCGCGGCGATCGGCGCGCCGAAGTCCGGCGTCGGGGCACGGTGCCGGGCGCGGACGCGCGGCGTCGCGTCGAACGCGGCCGCGCTGGGCGTCGCGGCGTCCTGCTCCCGCCCGCGGCGGGCGCGCCACAGCCGGGTGAGCCGGCGGCGTCGGCGGCTAGACCAGAGCTTCATCGTCATCTCCAAGGGCCTCGATCTCGAGCTCCAGGCGGACGCCGCTGTCCTGCAGAACGGACCGGCGCGCCGATTCGATCAGGGCGCGCATGTCCGCCGCCTTCGCGCCGCCCTCGTTCACGAAGAAGTTCGCGTGCACGTGCGACACCCGTGCGGCGCCGACGTGCCGCCCTTTCAGGCCCGCGTGTTCGAGCAGCCGGCCGGCGAAATCGCCCGTCGGGTTCTTGAAGACGGATCCGACGGACGGCGTCGTCGGCTGCGTCCGGCGCCGGTGGGCGCTGAACGCGGCGATCCGATCGAGGATCGCCTGCGGTTCGTCCCGGCGCACGTCCAGCACGGCGCGCGTCACGAGGCGCCGCCCGTCGCCCTTGAGGACGCTCGAGCGGTACCCAAAGCCAAGGGCGGCGCCGTCCATGTGCTCGATCGCGCCCGCCGTATCGACGACCTCGGCCACTCGCAGGCTGTCGGCCATCGACCAGCCGTGCGCGCCCGCGTTGGTGACGACGGCGGCGCCGACGCTGCCCGGTATCCCGACGCTCTCCTCGAGGCCGGCCCAGCCCAGCCGCGCCAGCTGCTGCGCGAGCGCCGCCAGCGTGACGCCGCTCTCGGCCACGACGCGCGCCGTGGCGGCGTCGTCCGGCGGGCCTTGCGGGTCCGTCTCGCCGTCCGGCGCGCGGCCCGCGTCGGCGATGAGCCGCCAGCCTTCGCAGCGGTTGATCAGAGCGATGCCCGGCAGGCCGCGGTCGGCGACGAGGACGTTCGAGCCGCGCCCGAGGACGCGGACGGGCGCGCCGAGCCGCCAGGCGATCGTCCACCAGCCGCGCAGATCGGGCAGAGCGCGCACGCGCACCGCCATATCCGCCGGCCCGCCCACTTTGAGCGAGGTGTAGTCCGCCAACGGTGACGTGCCCAGCACGTCGCCGCCCAAGCCGGCCGCGCGCGCTTCCTCCACCACCGCCGCGGCGGCGCGCGTCGCCAACGCTCGGACGGCCGCGCGGCTGGCCGCCGGGATGTCGCCGGCGCCCATGAAGAGCAGTACGTCGCCGGGCGCGGACTCGCGGGCGGCCAGCTCGGCC
Source organism: Ardenticatenales bacterium (assembly GCA_039931375.1). Taxonomy (GTDB): domain Bacteria; phylum Chloroflexota; class Anaerolineae; order Epilineales; family Epilineaceae; genus Avedoeria. The sequence continues at coordinate 3,208 of JBDTSC010000127.1, read as the reverse complement.
GCGTCGGCCAGGCTGTGGACGGTCGTCGCCTCGACTCCGGCCGCGATCGCCTCCGCGCCGTGTGCGCCGCCGGCCTCGCGGGCGCCGTACACGGGCAGGAGCACGACGCGGTCCGCGGCGCGCAGCGCGTCGGCGAACTCGTCCGCCAGCAGCGCGACGCGGCTGAAGGTGTGCGGTTGGAAGATCGCCCAGATCCGGCCCACCGGGGTGCGCATCCGCGCGGCGTCGAGCGTCGCGCGGATCTCCGTCGGGTGGTGGGCGTAGTCGTCGACGACGGTCACGCCGCCGACCTCGGCCAGGACTTCGAACCGCCGCGCGGCGCCGCGATAGCTGGCCACGCATGCGCGGATCGCCTCGAGGTCGATGCCCAGCGCATGCGCCGCGGCGATCGCCGCCAGGGCGTTCGCGACGTTGTGCGCGCCGGCGAGGCGGGTCGTGAAGCGGCCGAGGGACGCGCCGGCGTGGGCGACGTCGAAGTGTTGGCCGGTGGCGGAGGCGGCTGTCACGCGCGCGGTCCATTCGGCGTCATCGACCGTTTCGTCGACCGTGTAGCGCTCCACGGGCGCCTCGACGCCGGCAAGCGCAGCGTCCACGGCCGGGGAAGCGGCGATCGCGATGATTCGGCCATCCGGCGGCACGCTGTGCGCGAAGGAGCGGAACGCCTCGACGACATCGCCGAACGTCGGATAGATGTCCGGATGATCGTGCTCGATGTTCGTGATGACGGCGACGCGCGGGCGACCCTGCAGGAAGCTGCGGTCGTACTCGTCCGCTTCGTACACGACGACGTCCGACGCGCCGGCCACGGCGCTGCCGCCGAGGTCGGGGACGTGGCCGCCCACGAAGACCGTCGCGTCGATGCCGGCACCGCGGACGATGTGGCCGAGGAGGCCCGTGGTCGTCGTCTTGCCGTGCGTGCCGGACACCGCGACGCCGCGGCCGGCATCGACGAGCGCGCCGAGCAGTTGGGCGCGCTTGGCGATCGGCGCCCCGGCCGCGATGGCCGCGTCGACCTCGGCGTTGCCCACCGGCACGGCCGCCGATACGACGACGAGGCGTGCGTCCGCCGGCACGTTCGACGCCGCGTGGCCGACGTGCACGGCCGCGCCGGCCGCCGCGAGATCGTCCAGGGCGGGCGAGGCGGCGCGGTCCGAGCCGGACACGCGCAGGCCGCGCGCCAGGAGCACGACGGCCAGCGCCTGCATGCCGGCGCCGCCGATGCCCACCAGGTGCACGGCGTCGCCGGCGGTGAGCGTGGGGACGCCGCAGCCGGTGGGCCAGCCAGTTGGCCAGCCAGTTGGCCAGCCAGTGGGCCAGCCGGTGGTCTTGGCCATCAGCGGGCCACCCGCAGGAAGATCAGGAGGATGAAGAAGCCGGCCAGGACCCAGGTCTCGACCTTGTCCGGGATGAGCGCCAGCGGCGCGAGCTGGACCCAGTGGTCGGCGCGCGCCGTGATCGGCAGCTGGAAGCCGCCGAAGGCGGTGATCGGATAGCCGAGGTCGTGCGTCGCCTTCCAGGCGGTCCAGACGACCAGCCAGCCGTTGAACAATCCGATCAGGAGATCGAAGGTCAAACCCGTCACCGGATTGGGCGGCCACTTGCCCTGAAACGTGAGCTGCTGGCCGGCATAGCTGATCACGACCCAACCGGCGATGATCGCCATCGTGACGAACCACTTGAAGAGGTCGACGTTCGTCGTCGAGGCCAGGCCGAGCTCGGTGAACGCTTTGTGGACCAGCGTGCCGAGGGCATCGCCGCCCAGGCTGAGCATGAGCAGCATGGCGGCGTACGAGATCGTCGCACCGAGCTCGCGCGGGAACTTGCGCGCGAGGCCGACGATGCCGAACGCACCGACCATGAGCAAAGCGACGAACTCGACGGGGACCATCAGTTGTAGACCTTCTGACGCGGCCCGCCGCCGCCAAGACCCTTCACCCCGAAGAACAGCAGCAGCACGACGATGCCGAAGAAGATATACGGCGCGTACGGCGCGGCGGCGCTGGCGATGGACAGCCGCGGGTCCACGATGCTGATCCGCGCGCCCGGGACGATCCGCGGCAGCACGAAGCGCGCGACCAGCAGTCCGGTCAGGCTGCCCAGCAGCGCGCCGACCAGGCGGTCGATGAACGTCGGCAGGATGTGCGTGCCGCCGGGCTTCGGCGGCCGCGGGATCCGCAGGACGCCGTAGCCGAACAAGAGGACCGCCATCGCGAAGAAACCGATCTGCCACGCGTTCACCGACCCGCCCGACGCGGGCACGAGCGGCTTGAGGTCGGACAGCGACTTCCAGACGACGGACGGATCGTCCGCCATCACGCCGCGCTTGATCACCCCGAAGTTGAACATCTTCCACTGCTTGTTCACGACCGCGGCCACCTTGGGCCAGCTGTAGCCGAGCACGAGAACCGTAACGCCCGTCACGAGCAACGTCCGCGCCTCGCGCTTCACGCCGCGCGCGAAGCCAATCAGCGCCAGCGCCAGCATCGTCACGAGCGCGTACGCGCTCAGGTCGCGGCCCGTCGGGCCGTCCGTTGCGCCCGCAGTCGGATCGCCCGCCGCCCCGTCCACCGCCGTCGCGCCGACCGCGCTGTCGACCGGGCCGCCGTGCAGTGGGTGCGCGGAGGCGACGCCGTGGCCGAAGCCATCGCCGTCGCCATGGCCGACGCCGCCGACAAGCAGCGCGACGGCCAGCAGGGCGGCGACGACGGTGGATCGCGCCATCCTGTGAATCACCGAGCGGCGCTCCACGCGCGGCGCGGCCATCACGCGGTCCGCCCGGCGCCGAGCGCCAGGATCTCGCGGCCGATCGCCACGGCGGCGTGCGGATGATCGAGGGTTCGCGCGGCGTCGCCCATCGCGCGCCGCCGCGCCGGGTCGTCCAGCAGCGCGAGCACCTCGCGCGAGAGCCGGGGTCCATCCAAATCGGCGTCCGCGACGGCCACCGCGGCGCCGGCGTCGACGAGGACGCGGGCGTTTGGCCACTGGTGGCCGCCGGAGATCGGCAGCGGCACGAGGATGGCGGGCAGGCCGCGCGCCGGCAGCTCGCCCAGCACGGCGGCGCCGGCTCGGCAGACCACGACGTCGGCTGCGGCGAGAGCGTCCGCCATCGCATCGTCCTCGAAGAAGGGAGTGATCCGCCAGCGCGCGGCGATTTCGGTGGGCAGAGCGGCGCGCGCGGCGACGGACTCGTCGTAGGTGGTCCGGCCCG
>JBDTSC010000126.1:0-10041 GCA_039931375.1 Ardenticatenales bacterium | reverse complement strand
CCTCAGCGGCACACCAGGTCCGCCGACAACCCCTCGAACAGCGCCAAGAGCGCGGTGGCGTCCGCGGCGGCATGGTAGTCGCCCGGCGCCGCCACGAGCGAGCGCAGGAACGGCTCGTCCACGTCGGCGCCGAAGCCGACGACGTGGAGCGCCGCGCCGCTTGCGAGAATCCGCGCCGCCGCGGTCACAACGGGCGGTTCCTGGCCGTTCTGGCGACCGTCCGTCAGGAGGACGATGGCCGTCCGGGCGTCCGGGCGGGCCGCCGCCAGCGCGTCTGCGGCGCTGGTCAGGCCGAGGTCGAGGCGCGTGCCGGGGCTCGTGCGGGCGGCCGTGAGGGCAGCGCGCAAGGCGGCCCGGTCGTCCGTCAACGGCACGAGGAGGCGGGCGTCGGCATCGAAGCCGATGAGCGCGGCGCGGTCCGTCGTGGCGGGCACGCCGGTCTGCGGCAGCTGGTCGATGAACGCGAGCGCGGCGGCGACGGCGGCGTCCAGCTTGGTTTTGCCGCCGGCCGCGCCGGACGGTTCCGTCATGCTCACGGACGTATCGATCGCGAGCACGGCGTCCAGCGGGCGGCTGCGGCGCGTGCACGCGGTGCGGATCGCGAACGGCAAGTAGATGCGGCGCGGCGCGAAGACGGTGACGGCGGGAACCGGGAACGTCACGCGGCCCGCCGCGGCCACGCCATCGACATAATCCGCGTACGCCTCGACGTTCGTCGGGTGGAGCCCGAGTTGCTGCGGCACGACCCGGTACGTCAGCGTCGCCGTCGACGCGGCCCGGAGCGCGCCGAGACGCCACGTGAGTGAGGCGGCCGCCGCGTCGAACACGGCGGGCGGCACCGCGGAGCCGGATACGTAGCGCATGTCGGCAGGCAGGATGTCGACGACCGTGGCATCGGCCAGCACGTTCTCGGGGGTGATCGCCGGGCCGGCGGCATCGGCGACGGCGCCGACCAGGGCGGCCGCCTCGGCGTCCGTCGGATCGAAGACGAAGTGGGCGCTGCGGCTGCGCAGGTCGGCGGTGAACAGCGCGTCAGGCGGATCCTCGCCGTTTTGGAAGATCATCGCGCTGAGCTGCACGCCGTCGGCGGTCAGCCGCTGCAGCGCGGCGGTCGACTGGTCGTAGGGGACGCCGTCCGTCACGATCAACAGGGCCTGCGGCACACTTGGGCGCCGCGATGCCGCCAGCAGGTCGAGCGCGGCGTCGATCGCGTCGCCGGGCCGCGTGTCGCCCGCCGGCTGGAGCGTCCCGACGGCGCGCGCGATGGCGGGCAAGTCGCGCGTGAGCGGCTGCAGAACGGCAGGCACATCGGCGAACGCGACCAGCCCCACCTCTGTGGAGGTCGGGTCGACCGCCGCCAGGGCCGCCCAGACGGCGCGCTGAGCGCGGGCCATCGTGTAGCCCCAGCCCATCGAACGCGAGCGGTCGAAGACGATCGCGAGCTGGAGCGGACCGCGCACCGCGGGGCAGTCGCCCTGCAGCGTCAGCGTGACCGTCACCGCCTGCCCGAGCGGGATCGCGGCGGGCGCGGCGCGCTTGTCGGGCGCGACGCGGCAGCTCCCGGCGGACCGGTGTTCGGGCGGCGTCGCGGCGTCCGGCGCGTACACCCAGACGCCGCCGCCCTGGTGCATCCGCGCGCCCGTCGCGCCGGTTCGCTGCCACGCGATGTGGACGCGACCGAGGGCGTCGACGGTCAGATCCTGGGGCGTGCGATCGTCCTCGGGCAGCGCCCACGTGTCCAGCACGGCGCCGTCGGCGGCGAAGCGGGTCGCCCAGCCGCCGTGGCCCAGCACGTACACGGACCCGTCCGGCCCGAGCGCGACCGCGTCCGGCGTGTCGATCGTCTTGAACCGGCTGAGCACGGTACCGTCCAGCGAGCGGCGCTCGATCATGCGCGCGCCGCGCAGGGCGAGGGCGACGACGCCGTCGCGCAGGTCCAGATCGGCGGCCAAGGAGACGGCGGCGCCTGAAGCGCCGGGACCGTCCGAGGCGAGCGGCCAATGTCCTGTCTCCCGGCCGTCGGCGCCGACGATCACGACGCCGGCCGCGCCGGCATCGAGCGCCGCGACGTGCTCGGCGTCCGCGCCGACCGCGGACAGGGAGGTGGTGATCCCCGCGCCCCACAAGCCGCGCGGGCAGTAGCGCCAGCCGGGGAAGGCGGTGTTCGGGCGCTGGATGATGCAGGCGTCGTCGATCACGTAGACCGGCGGCGGTGGATCGGCCGACAGCGACGGCACGGCGGCCGCGCCGCGTGCCAGGGCAACGTCGCGGGCCCAGTCCGCCTGGCGGCCGCCGGCGCAGTGGCCAAGCTCGTGGGTCAGCGCGCCGGCCGAGGTCCAGGCTTGCACCGCTTGCGTCACGGGGGCTTCCGCGGGCGGCACCGGCATGGAAGGGTGATCGTCGAAACCGTCCGTGCGCGGCTGGACGGGCTGGAACGGCGCCTCGAGCAACGCGACGTCCACGCCGGCCGCGACCCGCGCGGGCGCGACGGGGCCCGCGAGCGCCGGAGCGTCCAAGGCGCCCGCCAGACGCGACGGCGCGTTCGGGCGAAGGCCGAGGCGGTCGATCCACAGGACGCCCTGCCACGTGCAGTGGTCGAGCGCCGCAGCGACGCCGTCCGGTCCGAGCACCGCCACGTGCGGCTCGCCCGTCCAACTCGGTGCGACGACGCGCGTCAAGGGCGTGTCCTCGCCCTCGACGTGCACCCGCCCGTAGCCCGAGATCACGGCCAGACCATCGCCGGCCGCGACGTCCACGCCGCCATCGAATGGGATCACGCGGCGCAGCGTGAGGTCGGCGTTGAAGACGAGGACGCCCGGAACGGGGTCAGCAACGGTCTGCTCGATCCCGTCGGAGGCGGCGTTCGGCGGGCGGAGGGCTGGGTCGATCGGCCGCCCGCGGCCGCTCGGGCCCGGGGCCGGCGGACGTCCGCCGCCGCCGCCGCCCGTGCGTGGCGGCGGCGGAACCGTCTGCAGGACGTGGACGACATCGTCCGCGCCGATGTCCACGCGCTGCGGGAGCGACATCTGCGGGTCGCGCAGGCTGGCTTCGTAGACGCCATCGCCGCCATAGATGTCCACGGCGGGCGTCGTATCCGCCAGGCGATAGGCGTCCACGGGGCGGGTCAGGAAGAGCCGGCCGTCCGGATGAGCGCCCACGTCCGTGTAGCGCTCCTCCAGCGGCAGCTGGACGACAGGCGCGCCGTCCACCGTCAAACGGTCCACCCGCGACGGCGCACTGCAGCCGCGGCACGTCGAGAGGACGACGAGGTCACCGCCGGCCTCGAGGTCAAGCGCGACCAGGCGGCGGTCGGCCGTGTCCGGCACGCGCCACACGGCGCGCGCCGCACCGTCCGCGCCGACGACGTGGACTGCGCCGTTCACGGCGTCCAGCACGAAGAGCGTGCCGTCCGCGGCGGCGGCGATGTCCGTCGCCTGTCCGTATCGACCGGCCGTGAGACGCCATGCCACGCCCGTGCGTGTCTCGATCAGGCGGTGGTGACCCGTGGAAGCGACCTGTCCATGCACCCCCGCGCCGCCCGTCGCCCACATCAGGCCGATGGCGGCCGCGGCCGCGAGCGCGCCGCGCCTGGGCCGGGTCGGGCGCGGCGCCGCGGCGGAGCGCGGTGCGGTGCGCTGCGGCGTCATCGCCGGCCGCGGTTCATTCGGAGACGTCGCGCGAGCCGTCATGCGCCACGCCGCCCCGACCGCCGAACGTCGCCAGCCAGCCTTCCATCGTCAGCCGGTCCTGGCGGTGCGGGTACTCGATCTGATCCGGGGCGATCTCGAGAAGCTCGAGGTCGCTGGTCGTGATCTCGTCCAACAGCGAGAGCCACGTGGCGACATCGTCCACCTCGTCGAGCGTCTGCTCGCGCCAGATCGCCCAACGCTCGTCGGCGATCTCGTCCGGCGAGGCGACGCGGTCGATGAAGCGATGCGTACGCCGGACGTGCATCGGGCTCGGTACGACGGTGATGATTCGGTCGCAGTGGTTGCAGTAGCCGCAGTCCACCCGCTCGTCGATCTCTTCGAGCGCCGGATGGCGTGTCGCGACCGGCGCCGCGCACCAGCCGCAGTGGACGACGGTGACCTGGCAGCAACCGCAGCTGGCCACGCCGGTGAGCAGGACCTCAAGGTCCTCGCAGCGATCGTAGCTGGACGGACCGGCGGCCAAGCGGCCGCCCGGCTCGAGCGTCACGTAGATGTAGCCCTCCGCCGGCCCGGTCGGATCGCCGGGTACAGTGTTACCGGTTACTGTGCCACCAGCTACAGTGTCACCGGCCATAGTGTCACCGGCCATAGTGTCGCCCGCCATAATGTTGTCGCCCGCCACCGTGTCGCCCGCCTCGATGTAGCACGTCGCGCAGCGGCCGAGGCGCAGGCCGTGGCCGCGGCACTCGACGTCCGCGAGGTCGTCGGCGGTCCATTCCACGTTGATCACGCGGCCGCAGCGCACGCAGCGCACGCCGGCCTGGTGTCGGCCGGAGAGCTTCTCGTGGTACACGACCTCGCCGCCGCGCGGGCGCTTGGTCGCGCTCAGCTTGGCGGCGCTCACGGTACGAGGCTCGGTGTGGATGTCACGGCCTTTCGGGCGAAGGATTGGACCATCGACACGATGCCCATCAACCCCATCGTCTTGCCGATCGATAGCTCGCGCCCGAAGATCTCGTGGACGATCTCGGCGTCCAGCGCCGCCGCGTCCTCGGCCGGTCGGCCGGACAGCGCGTCGCCGAGCAGGACGACGAGCGCGCGGGCCGTGACGCCCTGGGGGTTGTCGACGGCGAAGTGCAGGTCCAACGTCCCGTCGCCGCGCGGCACGGCCCAGACGTACGCGTCGGACTCGCAGCCCTTCACGTGGTGGTGTTCGTCGAACGGCCGCGTCGCGATCGTCGGCGGCACCTCGCGGTAGCGGCGCGCGATATCGATGAGCATCTGGACGCGGGCCGTCCGATCGTCGGCCATGTCCAGCGCGTCGATCGCTTCGGCCAGCCGGGGCGGGATGGCCATGTCAGCGACCCTGCGGCGCGCCGCAGATCGTCTCGTTCACGTGTCGACCTCCCGGTGCAGGCATGCCGGCGCACATGGATGCCAGCGGCGTCGAAGGATAGCGACGGACGATGGGGCGGCCAAATGGTATCGGGCGGACTCGCGACCGCACGCGGTCCGATCAGCGCTCGGCCGGCACTGGCTTCTCGCACACGATCAGCGAGATCTCGTCCATGTAGTGCCACGTCGGAATCGTCGCGTTCATCTTGCTCTTCATGCGCAGCTGGAACTTGTCCCAGCCCGGCCGGACGACGACGTAGCGTGAGACGTCCCACACGAAGTGCTTCCAGACGGGCGGGTTCGCCTTCGGCACCGTTTCCTCGCTCATGATCGCGTTGGCGACGGCTTCCTCGAGCCCGTCGCTGCTGACGAACACCGGCTGCAGCGTATCGTCGTCCCGCCGGTTCGGCGTCTCGTCGGTCAGCATCGTGAAGTCCATGCTCAGCGACGCCGAGATCAACCGGGACGTGTCGATCGTCGTCCACGCCCGCAGCGGCCGGCCCGGATGGGTCAGCGTCTCGGTGACGTCGTTGTCCCCGCCGCCGAGCGACGCGAAGTACGCGCCCCAGGTCGGGCGCGGCACGGTGTTCGGTTCGGGCTTGCGGATGATCTGCGACAGCGTACGGGCGCGGAAGCCGCTCTCGAGGTCCCACTCGGTGGGCCCCTTCTCGAAGTCGCCGTTCGACATCATCTCGCGGCAGACGCGGCCATCCGCGGTCGGCGAGGGCAGCGCCGTCGCCGTGGGCGTCGGCTGCTCCGTCGGCGGCTCGGTCGACAGGACGCCGGGCGTCGGCGATGACGTGACGTCGGGCGTCGACGTCGCGGTCGGCGGCGTGTTCGTCCGCAGCACGATCGGCGACGGCGTGGCGCTGGGGGCGCTCGTCGCTGTGGCCGGGGCCGCGGTCGGCGCGCTAGGCAGCGCGTCGCGGCCGACGGCGCGGACCACGAGCGGCAGGTAGACGCGGACCTTGTCGGCCTGCGCCGCGATGGGCCGGGTATGCCGCGCCGCGGCCAGCGCGGTCAGCGCGAGGAACAGCGCGCCGACGATCGTGCGCGGCGTCGGGGTCGTTCGGGGGCGTTGGGTGGGTTGCGACATCGGTCCGTCTCCTCATCAAGCCTAGGCGCGGGCCAGCGGGCAACATCGGCCGCTGGATCACCCGGCTGTGAACGGCCGGGCAACATTAACGACGCCTGCTGACGCAGGCTACGGTCTGAAAGCCGGCGGTAGCCGGCACCGTTATTGTAGACCGGCCGTTCACGGCCGGGTGATCGGTGGGCTCGATTCTGGGTTCTGCACCCCATGGCCGGACGCGGACGATTTCGTTACCATCCTTCAACGGCATGCCACCGTCGCCGCGAGACCGCGGTAGATCGCCTCCAACACGCCGCCATCCGCCGCGGCGCGGTAGCTGCCCGGGCTGGCGATCTGCCCGAGGAGCGCCGCGTCCGCGTCCGCGCCGAGCCCGATGGCGAAGACGAGCGCGCCGGATGTTTTGAGCGCGGCTGCCACGTCGTAGACGGCCTCGATCGGCCCGTTCTGCGTCCCATCGCTGAGCAGCACAACCACGCCCCGGCTGCCGGGGAAGCGGTTCGGGCTGCCGGCCAGCTCGCCCGCTGCGGCCCGCATCGCGCGGTCAATCCGCGTGCCGGGCGCCGAGCCGAGGCCGTCGACGGCGGCGACGAGGACGTCGGTGTCGCGCGTCAGGCCGGCGGCCAGGACCGGCTCGTCGTTGAAGCCGACGACGGCGGCCTGATCGCCTGCCGCCGCGACGAGGTGGATAAACGTGCGCGCCGCGGCCTTGGCGCTGTCCAACTTCGGTCCGGCCATGCTGCCCGACGTGTCGATGAGGACGACGACGTCGTTGCGCCGGGCGCCGGGCAGGCAGGCGTCCCGGTACATCGCGGGCAGGTACGCCGGGCGGGGCAGCGGCGTCGCGGTGGGGGTGGGCGTCGGGGTCGGGGCGATGACGTCGATCTCGGGCACCGGGAACGTGAACGTCCGGCGCGCCCCGTCGCCGTCCGCGTACTCCGCGACGGCGCGCCAGTTCGTGGCGACGCGGCCGACGCGCAGCGGGCGGACCTCGTACGTCATCGTGATGCCGCTCTCGGGCAGCAGCGTCCGGCCCCACCGCAGCGCCCCATCGACCTCCACCGCGGCCGGCCACGCCGAGCCGGGCACGTACGCGACATCGCCGCTGAACCAGTCGTCGATGACGAGGTTGCCGGCCAAGCTGCTGGTGACCGAGCGCAGGATCTCGCCGTACACCGGGAACAGATCCTCGGGCGTCGGCGCGTCGAAGAAGCGCTCCTGCCGCCCGGCGATCGAGATGAGCGTCGGGCGGTTGACATCGCCGCCGAGGCCGATCGTGTAGAGCTGAACGCCCGCCTGCCGCGCCGCGTCGGCCGCCTGCAGCGGATCGCCCGGCCCGTTCTGACGGCCGTCCGTGAGCAGGACGACGACCGGCAACGCCTCGGGACGCCCGGCCGCCGCCAGGTGAGCCGCCGCCACGTCGACGGCGGCGGCGAGATTCGTCGACCCTGTTGGCGCCAGTCCGGCCAGGCCGTCGATCGTCGGCACGACGTCGCTGGACAAGGGCGCGACGACGTTCGCGGTCGTGTCGAAGGCCACCAGCCCGAGGCGGTGGAAGCGCACGTCCAGCAGCTCGGCGAACGTTCGAGCCGCCGACTGGGCCGCGGCCAGCTTGGCGCCGGCCATCGAGCCGGACCGGTCGATCGCCAGGACCACGTCTGCGCCGGTGACGCGGGCGCGCGGCGGGCACACGGCCGAGAGCGTCAACGTCACGCGCGCCGTCGCGCCCAACACGATCCGCGGCGGGCCGGCAACCTTGCCGCCGGCGACGGCGCACGCCCCCGCGGAGAGCGTCGGCGTGGCCACGGGCGTTGGCGACGGACCCGGCGTCCAGGCCGGAGCGTCCGGCGTCGCGAAGCCCGGCGCGAAGCGGTGCACCGAAGCGCGGCGACGATCGGACAGCCAGACCGTGCCGTTTGGGTCGAGCGCGATGTCATCCGCGCTGAGCACGCCGCCGTCCGCCATGCGCGGCGCGAAGTGCGCGACGACGACGTCACTGCCGTCGCCGATCTCGTGCACCTCCACCGCGCCGTCCGCGAGCAGGCCGGCGACGTACGTCGTCGTCGCCAGCGACCCGAATGGGTCGGCGGCGGAGCGGGAGATGGTCACGGTTTGCGCGGCCAGCCGGCGTGGGCCGGCCAGCAACCCCATCGCCCACTCTCCGCGCAATGGGCCGGGGGCGATCGGATTCCAGCCCTGGGCCTGGGCGCCGACGAGGTCCGCCGTCACGAACAGTCCGGCCGGGAAGGCGACGCCGGGCGACACGGCCGCGATGTCCGTCGGCCAAAGGCGCTGGCTGTCCGCCACGTGGATGCGGCCGAGGGTGGCCCCGTTCAGGACATCGAGCACCGCCGCCTCGCGGCCGCGCGGGCGGGTCACGGCCAGCCGCGCCCCGGCCGTCAGCCGGCCGCCGAGCGCGAGGTCGAGCGGTACCCGCCACTGGGGCGGCATGTCCCTCAGCCCGGTCTCGCCGACCACCGCGCCGCGGCGCTCGACGGCGCCGTCGTCCGTCGTTAGGAAGAGCGTTCCGTCCTGGTCAAGCGCGATATCGAGCGTGTCGCTCGGCACGCCGCGGGTGCCGATCATCGCGCCGGCCGTATCGAAGGCCACAACGCGATCCGCGCGCAGGTCGAGGGCCGCGATGGTGCCGCGGCCCTGGCCATCTCCGTCCTCCGCGGCCAGGGCGATGCCGGCGCCCCACGCCTCGCCGCCCAGTCGCGGCGCCCAGGCCGGCTTGGCCGACGCGCCGACGATCGCAGCGCGCGGGCCGCCGCCGGCGGCTCGTCCTTGGACGCGCAGCCGGCCGCCGGGCGCCAGGCTGGCCGTCGTGGCCGCCCAACCGCCGGCAGGCCCGCCATCCGCCATCGCGAGCGCGTACGGCCAGTCGCCTTCCGGCGCCGGGGCGCCGACGGCGCGGGCGGTCCACAGGACGGACGGCCGCCCGGCGGCGTCGAAGGTGACCAGCAACGCCGGGTCCGCGCCGGCGCCGGACGCCGGCCGCACGAGCGCATACACCGTGTCGGAGGCGTCCACCGCGACGTCCAGCGGCACGTAGCCGACGGCGCCGAGGTCGTAGGAGCGCGTCACCGTGCCCAACATGTTGAAGCGCACGACCAGGCCGACCCAGGGCGAGGCGGTCACGAGGTCGCCGTTGGGCGCCACCGCGAAGCGGGTCAGCTGTCCGTCCCGCCCGATCTTGGCCAGTCGCTGCGTCGCGCCCGTCGTGCGGTCGATCCGCAGCGCGACGCCGCCGATCGTGGCGTCCACCTCGCCGGTGCGGCCGTTCACCGCCAGATCGACCGCGACGCCCAGATCGCCCCGCGCCGGCTCGAACGTCTGGACGCGCACGACGGACTCGCGCCGGCCGTCCGCCAGGCGTGATTCGAGGTAGAAGACGGTGACGCCCTCGCCAAGGCTGTCGCTTGCCAGGAAGATCTCGGCCCACAGCACGTAGCGCCGCCCATCCGTCGGCCGCGGGTCCGCGGCGACGGCGAACGGGAGCCGTACGGAGGGCAGGTCCGGCCGCGGCGTGAGGGCATCCAACTCCTCGGGCGCCTGCCACCACGCGGAGGGTTCGATCTCGCCCGGGCGGAACACGGTGACGGCCCGGTTGTCGCCATCGACCACCAGCACGTTGCCGGCGCGATCGAGGGCCAGGTCAATCGGCGCCATCGGCAGCGGCGGCAGGTGGGACGTGGCCGCGAGCCCCCAGTTGCCGATGGATTGCGCTTGCACCGCCGCCCGGCGCGGCGCGGCGCCGGGTGCGGCGGCCAGCGCGGCGAGGCCGCCCAGGGCGATCGCCGCCAGGAGCGCGCGGCGCGCGGCCGGCGCGGATGAGGCGGCGCGGGAATGGCGATGGCCGATGTCGGGACGGGTGTTGGGCATCGTCGTCGGCTCGCGGGGGGG
>JBDTSC010000125.1:0-10068 GCA_039931375.1 Ardenticatenales bacterium | reverse complement strand
GGCGGCGGCAGGTCGAGGGCGGCGGCGATGCGGGCGATCATCGGCCAGATCGACACCGGCGCGCCGTTCGAGATGTTGTAGGTGCGGCCGCGCACGATCTCGCGCGTCGCCGTCGCCGCGGCCAGCATCGCGTCGACGGCGTTGTCGACGACCGTGACGTCCGCCAGCGCATGCCCGTCGCCGATCACCGGCAGCCGCCCGCGTTCGAGCGCCGCGACGATCCGCGGCAGAACGGCCGTGTCGCCCGGCCCGATCAACGCGCGCGGCCGCAGCACGACCGCGTCGAGCCCTCCGCCGACGGCCGTGCGGACAAGTGCCTCGGCGGCGCGTTTGCTCGCGGCGTAGCGGGTGGCCGGGCGCGGCAGCGCGTCGTCTTCGCGCACGTGCAAGCGGTCCCGCCACCGAAAGGCGACGCTAGGGGACGAGACGTGGACCAACCGACCGACGCCCGCCGCCTCGCATGCCGCGATGACGGCGGCGGTGCCGTCGACGTTCGCGGCGCGGAACGCCGCCGCCGGGCCGAACGGCGTCGACAGCGCGGCGCAGTGATACACGACGTCGGCCCCGCGGCAGATTTCGGCCAGGCGCGCCGCCGCATCGCCCGCCGCCAGGTCACTCCGCACGAACGGCACGCCCGCTTGCTCCAACGCCGCCCCGGCCACCGCATCCCGCCCGAGGCCGACGACGGTCCACGCCGCGTCGTCCGCCAGGCGTCGGGCCAGGTGGCCGCCGAGGAAGCCGGTGGCGCCGGTGACGACGGCGCGCTTCACGCGGCCCGCACGCTTTGGGCGCCGCCGCCACCGCCGCCGCCGTCGCCGAGGTCGACGAACGCCCCGACCTCGTCCCCGTCCCAGCGCATGTCGACCGTCATCGCGTCCGTGATGCCCACGCCGGACCGGATCGCGCGGCCGATGCACTCCGCGACCGCCAGCGGCTGCCCGCGCGCGGGGCCGACGTCGCCGCCGCGCCGGAACACGTCGTGCCCCTGCTTCACGGCCGCCACGGCGATCCGGCGCAGCGCAGGATCGCGCCACCAGCGCGGCGCGGCGAGGGCGACGGCCGCCTTGATCGCCGCCGCTTGGTCCGGGATCGGCCGGACGACGTCCCGCGGCGATCGGACAAGGCCCGCCGCCGCCAACAGCGCCTCGCCGAGCGCCGCACCGCCATGCCACAGGTGCGCGCCGCTCGTCGCCCGCGGGTTGCACTCGATGGCGTACAGCCGCGGCGCATCGTCGCCCGGCGCTGCCACGCCCTCGATGAAGTCGAACGACACCTGCCCCGTCAGCCGCTCGGCCGCGCACAGCCGGCGCACCCAGTCCTCGGCCGCTGGATGCGCGACGGCCTCGAACACGACCGCCGCCCTGCGGTACACGATGTCGGGTCGGTAGGCGCCGTGCGCGACGACCTCGCCGTCGACCGCGACGCTGTACGTGCACAGCCCGCGGCCGACGACGCGCGCCTGCGCCACCCACGGTGCCCGCTGCGTCGGCCGCACGTGTCGACGCACGACGTCGGGCGGCGCCCCGAGAAGGGTCGCCGTGGCAAAGCGGGACCAGACGGGCTTGAAGACGAGGTCCTCCGCCGGGCTCGCGCGCAGCACGGCGTCGACGTCGGCCGGCGAAGCGAGCGTGCGCGTCGACGGCGCCGCCAGGCCGAGGCGCTCGGCGGTCGCGACGAACGCTGCTTTGTCGTGCAGGCGCGCGACGGACGCGGCGGCGGGCGCGACAAGGCGGCAGCCGGGGGGCAAGAGGTCGGGGTGGGCGGCGACGAGAGCCGCCAGCCAATAGCCCTCCTCGCACAACGGCACGATCGCATCCACGCCCTCGGACCGCGCGATGTCCGCGACGGCCGCGGCGAACGCCGCCGGGTCCGATCGCGGCGCCGGCAACCGAGCGTACCGCGCCACCGCCCGCGACCACCGCACCGGCGGCCACCGCCATGCGTCCGCGGCCACGACCCGCGCGCCAGCCGCCGCGAGCGAGCGGGCGATGTCGGCCGCCACGGGGGCGCGGGCGCCGAGGAGGAGGACGCATGGCATGGGGCGCAGTGTAGCGGAGATGGGGCGCGGGCGATGGGACGGCAACGAAACGGATCGAGTGGTACAGTAGGGCGCATGAGCCGACGACGTACGAGCACCACCGTCCATGCCGCTACCGCCATGCACGAAGCCTCGAGCATGCTGGCCGCCCATCGCTTGGACGAGGCGCTGCTCGATCGGATCCCGATGCAAGGGCAGTGGGACGCAACCGGGTATCTATGGCTGAGCGACCTTCGACCGCGGTTGGTCGAATACGTCGACGGCTTCATCGAGCTTCCGCCGATGCCGAGCGAACGACATCAGACCATCCTCGGGCGTCTACTGCGCCATCTCGACGACCTCGCCGCCGCCTGCGGAGGCAAGGCGCTGTGCGCGGCCATGCCGATGTACACGATCGCCGAACGGTACCGCGAGCCCGATCTGTTGTTCCTGCGGCATGCTGACGACCCGCGCCGCGGCAAGCGCTGCTGGACCGGCGCCGACTTCGTCGCCGAGATCATCAGCCCGGACGATCCGAGCCGCGACCTCGTCGTCAAGCGCGCCGAGTACGCCGCCGCCGGAGTCCCGGAGTACTGGATCATCGATCCCGATCACGAAACCGTGACCGTCCTCGCGCTCGACGGCGAACACTACACCGAACGCGGCGTCTACCGGCCGGGCGACGCGGCGGTGGCGGCGACGCTGCCCGGCTTCACGGTGGACGTCGCGGCGCTGCTGGCGGAGGACTAGCGGTGGTGGACGACATGCCCCCGACCGACGACGACGCTGTCGCCTCCTGGCGCGCCAACACCCTCGCCCCCTTCATCGCCAAGACCGGCCTGCGCCGCGACGCCTTCTCCACCGACAGCGGCCTGCCGCTCGCGGACGTCGACACCGCCGCGGACATCGCGGCGCTGGACGTCGAGCGGGACCTCGGGCTGCCGGGGGCGTACCCGTTCACGCGCGGCATCTATCCGACGATGTACCGTGGCCGGCTCTGGACGATGCGGCAGTACGCCGGCTTCGCCTCCGCCGCGGAGTCGAACGAGCGCTACCGGTACCTCCTGGACCACGGCCAGACCGGCCTGTCCGTCGCCTTCGACCTGCCGACGCAGATCGGCTACGACCCGGACCACGCGATGGCGGCGGGCGAGGTCGGCAAAGTCGGTGTTTCGATCGCCAGCTTGGCGGACATGGAGGTCCTGTTCGACCGGATCCCGCTGGACAAGGTATCGACGTCGATGACGATCAACGCCACCGCGTCCGTCCTGCTCGCGCTCTACGTCGCCGTCGGCAAGCAGCAGGGCGTGCCGATGGCCTCCTTGCGCGGCACGGTGCAGAACGACATCCTGAAGGAGTACATCGCCCGCGGCACGTACATCTACCCGCCGGGGCCCAGCTTGCGGCTGATCACGGACATGTTCCGCTTTTGCGCGGACGAGATGCCCGGTTGGAACCCGATCTCGATCTCCGGTTATCACATCCGCGAGGCCGGCGCGACGGCGCCGCAGGAGATCGCCTTCACGCTGGCCAACGCGATCGCCTACGTCGACGCCGCCCGCCGCACCGGGCTGGACGTCGACCGCTTCATGCCGCAGCTGTCGTTCTTCTTCGTGGCCCAGAACAACCTCTTGGAGGAGGTCGCCAAGTTCCGCGCCGCCCGGCGGCTGTGGGCCCGCATCGCCCGTGAGCGCTTCGGGGCGCGCGATCCGCGCAGCCAGATGCTCCGCTTCCACACCCAGACCGCCGGCGTCGCGCTGACCGCGCAGCAGCCCGTGAACAACGTCGTGCGCGTCGCGATCCAAGCGCTGGCGGCGGTCCTGGGCGGCACGCAGAGCCTGCACACGAACTCGATGGACGAGGCGCTCGGCCTCCCGACCGAAGAAGCCGTCAAGGTCGCGCTGCGCACGCAGCAGATCCTGGCCACGGAGTCGGGCGTCGCGGACGTTGTCGATCCGCTGGCCGGCAGCTACCTGGTGGAGCGACTGACCGACGAGCTCGAGGCCCAGGCCGAGGCGCTGATCGCCCGGATCGACGGCTTCGGCGGGGCGCTGGCGGCGATCGACACCGGCTGGACGTCCGCTCAGATCGCCGACAGCGCGTTCCGCCTGCAGCGCGAGGTCGAGTCCGGGCAGCGCGTGATCGTCGGCGTGAACGGCTTCGTGGACGAATCCGGCGTCGCCCCACCCTTGCTGCGCGTCGACGAGGCCCTGGGCCAAGCCCGCGCCGCCGACGTCGCGGCCGTGCGGACGCACCGCGACGCCGCCGCCGTCGCCGCCGCCCTGGCCGCGCTGCGCGCCGCGACCGTCGGCGACGCGAACCTGATGCCGCCGATCATCGCCGCGGTGGAGGCCTACGCCACGCTGGGCGAGATCTGCGACGTGATGCGCGATATATTTGGGGAATATCGGCCGCCTGATGGGCTGTAGGCGATGGGTTGGGTAGCGGTCGTGGTGTCCGATGTGTCTGTCCTATTTTGGCGGTGTTAGGGGTGTGGCGGTGTGAGGGCGAAGCATTGTTTCCGCCCCAGGGCGGAAACAATGCTTCGCCCCTACGGCGTACATCGTGCCCGCCAATCGCTTGAGGATCCGCCATGCCCTCCCCCATCCGCATCCACCACATCGCCATCGTGGTTCCCGACACGGCCGCCGCCCTGCCGTTCTGGCGCGACGCGCTGGGGCTAACCGTCGGCGGCGTGCACGCGGAACCGGCGCAGGGCGTGGCCGTCACGTTCCTCCCCATCGGCGAGGGC
The DNA here is from genome assembly GCA_039931375.1 of Ardenticatenales bacterium. Taxonomy (GTDB): domain Bacteria; phylum Chloroflexota; class Anaerolineae; order Epilineales; family Epilineaceae; genus Avedoeria. The sequence goes on along the minus strand of JBDTSC010000125.1, from coordinate 5,299 downwards.
GCGATCGAGCTCGTGGAGCCGACGGACGACAGCTCGGGCATCGCGCGCTACCTGGCCGCGCGCGGGGCGGGCATGCACCACGTGTGCCTGGAGGTCGAGGACCTCGACGCGGCGGTGGCGCACCTGAAGGCCGAAGGCGTTCGGTTGACGTCGGATGCGCCCGTCACGAACGCGAGCGGGCGGCGGCTCATCTTCGTCCACCCGGCGTCGACGGGCGGCGTGCTCGTTGAACTGTACGCGGCGGCGGGGGTCGAGCATCCTAGTACGCCGTGAACGCAACCAACGCACCAAGCCGGAGGTCGACACATCGTGATCCCACCATCGACCCGCTCGACGCACAGAACGAGGACGCGGCCGACCCCCGCAAATCGCGCCCGCCGATGCGCCCGGTCCGGGTCCGCCCTCGCCGTCGCCTGCACCCTCGTGATCGCCGCCGTAGCGCCATGGCGCACGCCCCAGACCGGGCGCGCGGCGGACGGCGGGCCGGGCGCGGCCGGGTACACGAACTTCGAGACCGAGCCCGTCCGCCCGATCGCCCTCGCGGCGGACGGCAAGCACCTGTACGCGCTGAACACGGCGGACGATCGGCTGGAGGTGTTCGCCGTGGGCGATGGCGGCGCGCTGACGTCGCTGGCCGAGGTCGTCGTCGGGCTGCGGCCTGTCGCGCTGGCGGTCCGCGGGCCTGAGATATGGGTCGTCGATCACCTCTCGGACGCGGTCAGCATCGTCGATGTCGGCGATCCGGCCGCGCCGCGCGTCGTGCGCACGCTGGCGGTGGGCGACGAGCCGCGCGACATCGTGATCGCCGGGCCGAACCACGACCGCGTGTTCGTGTCCGCCGCGTGGCGGGACCAGCCGACGACGCCGGGCATCGGCCGGGCGGGCGTCTGGGTGTTCAACGCCAACATGCCCGCCGCCGCGCCGCGCACCGTCCGGTTGTTCGGCCGCAAGCCGCGCGCCCTGGCCGCCAGCGCCGACGGCCGGACCGTGTATGCCGCCGTGTTCGCGTCCGGCAACGGCACGGCCGTCGTCCACGAAGACGCGGTGGCCGAGCGCGGCGTGCCGATGCCGACGGCGATCAGCGCGACGGTGCTGGCGACGCCGCCCGCGACGGGCTTGATCGTCAAGCGCAGCGGCGCCCGCTGGGTGGACGATGTCGGCGGCGACTGGACGTCGAGCCTGCCGTTCAACGTACCCGACAAGGACGTCTTCGCGCTCGACGCGACCGGCGCGGCGCCCGCCGTCGTGGCCGCGTGGTCCGGCGTCGGGACCGCCTTGTTCAACATGGCCGTTCAGCCGTCCACGGGCGATGTCTGGGTCAGCAACAGCGATGCCCGCAACGACGTGCGCTTCGAACCGCTCCTGCGCGGCGACACGTGGTCCCACCGCATCACCCGGCTTGCCGCGGGCGGCGCGCCGAACATCGTCGACCTAAACGGGCACATCGACCATCGGGTCTCGCCCGGACCGCCCGCGGAGATCGAGCGCACGCTGTCCCAACCGCTCGATCTCGTCTTCGCCAAGGACGGCGGGACGGCCTACGTCGCCGCGTTCCAGTCCGCGATGGTCGGCGTGCTGGACGCGCAGGGAGGCGTGATCGGTCGGATCCCGGTCGGCTTCGGGCCGGGCGGGCTTGCGCTCGACGAGGCCGGCGGCCGGCTGTACGTCCTCAACCACCTGGCCGGCACGATCAGCACGATCGACACCGCCCAACGCATCGTCCTGGCCACGACGCCGCTGGCCTACGACCCGACGCCGGCCGTCGTGCGCGCGGGCCGGCCGCCGTTTTACGATGCGGCGCGCACGAGCGGCCACGGCGACATGGCGTGCTCCAGCTGCCACGTCTTCGGCGACATGGACGGCTTGGCTTGGGATCTCGGCGACCCGACGGGCGTCGTGGAGACCATGCCCTTTGGCCTGACCCATCCGGACGCCCGCTTGAAGCCGCGCAACTTCAAGTTCCACCCGATGAAGGGCGCGATGATGACCCAATCGTTCCGCGGCCTGGCGGGCGCCGGCCCGATGCACTGGCGGGCGGACCGCTACGCGGACGGCGCGGATCCGACGAACGAGCACGACAGCTTCCTCAAGTTCCGCCCGGCGTTCAAGAGCCTGAACGGCATGGCCGAACCGATCAGCGACGCCGACATGGACGCGTTCGCGAACTTCGTCCTGACCATCCGCTACCCGCCGAACCCGCTCGAGAACCTGGATCGCACGCGCACCACCGAGCAGGAGGCCGGCTCGGCGCTCTTCAGCGGCGCCTTGAAGATCGACAGCGGCCTCACGAACTGCGCCGGCTGCCACACCCTGCCGATCGGGACGAACAAGCGCGTGAACTTCGAGGGGAACCGCACGAACCAGGACTTCAAGGCGCCGCACCTGCGGAACCTCTACGAGAAGGTCGGCCGGTTCGACGTGCCGGGCGATCAGATCAGCGGCTTCGGCTTCACCCATGACGGCGCGATCGACACGGTGGCGCACTTCCTGGAGAGCGACGTGTTCACGTTCCCGGGCGCCGACACCAGTGCGATCGACGACCGGCGGCGCGAGGTGGCGGCGTTCGTGCTCGCGTTCGACACGGGCATGGCGCCCGCCGTCGGCCAGCAGTTCACGCTGGACGACCCGAGCGCGTTCGGAGCGGACGCCCGCCTGACCACCGTCGTGGCCCGCGCCGCCGCCGGCGACTGCGACCTCGTGGCCCACGCCCGCGCGGACGGCCGCGAACGGGGCTGGCTGAGCTGGCGCGGCCGCCTGTACCCCGACCGCGCCGCCGAGCCGTCGACGACGCTGGCCGCGCTTTCCTCCGCGGCCGCGCCCGGGTCCCCGCTGACGCTCCTGTGCACGCCGCCCGGCGACGGCCCGCGCAGCGCCGTCGACCGCGACCTGGACGGCTGGCTGAACGGGGACGAGATCGCGGCCGGCACCTCGCCCGTGGACGCGGCGAGCCATCCGGCCGGTCAACCGCCGGCGGTGCAGTGGCCGACCATCCCGCCGCCATCGTCCGTGACGCCGGGGACGCCAGGGACCGAGGGCACGCCGGACACGACGCCCGCGACGCCCCCCGGCCCATCGGCGACGGCGACCTCGGCGAGCACGCGGACGGCCATCGTGGACCCATCGCACCTGTATCTGCCGATGGCGCTCCGGGCCGCTGACCCTGGCACGTCGCCATGACGCGGCAAAGGGTTCCGATGCGCATTCGGTGGCACGTTGCACGGATGTCGATCATAGGGAATCATTCCGATTCGGATGGTCCGGCCGCGCGCCGTGCCGCCCAACCATAAGGGTTCGTGCCGAGGCGACATTCACGCGCCTGGGCTGTGGGAGATGGGTCACGGCGCCCGCATCACCGTGGCATGCCCCAACGAGGAGGCACAAATGCGCTCTGCTCCAATCATCGTACTTGCGCTCTTGGCCACCGGCTTCGTGGCGTCCGCCGCGCCCGTGCAAGCGCACGCGCTGCGCGTGAGCCGCCAACCCGACGCGACGATCGACCTCTGCACGGTGGGCGCCAAGTGCGCCCCCGTCGCGGTGGGCGATTTCAACGGCGACGGGATGGATGATGCTGCGTTCCAGCAGAACACGAGCACGCAGCGCCAGCTGCACATCGTGTTCGGTCCGTTCGGCGCGAGCCTGCAGCCGACGGTCCATCTGGTGTTCGCCTCACCCGTCGGGGGCGAGAACGGGTTGTTGGCCACGGATGTGGCCGATATGGACGGCGATAGCCGAGACGAACTGCTGGTCGGGGACGTGAACGTCTCCGAAACAGATGGCGTCGAGCACGACTCGATCTTCGTCCTGAACTTCGCCGTGATGGCCGCGCTCGGCGGGCATCCTTCGCTCCTCGACGACACGTACTACATCGGGCGGACCAAGCCGACGTTCGTGTGGCGGCGCGATGTACCGATCCCCGAGTCCGCACACTCGCGCAATGTCCCGCGCATCGAGGTGCGGGGCGCGGACATGAACGGCGATGGCGTCCGCGACCTCGTGCTCGGCATCGACCGCACCATGGATGCGGCGCGCGACACCCGCGCGGCGGCGGTCGCCGGACCGTCCACCAGCGCGGACAGCGAGGTGATCGTCCAGATCATCCGGGACGGTGCGTTCCGCCCGACCGCACGGGAACTGGCCGATTTGGCCGATGCGACGACTTCGCTCCGCGTGCCGCTCCGGCCGCTCGCGATCAAGGCCGGCGAGGAGAGCGTGCACATCACGGGCCTCGGAAACTGCAAACGAGGCGGGCTGGCCGGCGTGGCGGACGTCACGGGCGACGGCGTCACGGATCTCGTCGTACGCCGCTGCGAAGGCGGCGGGCTGCCGGACCAGCTTGGCTTGGTCGAGGGTCGGTCGTCGTGGCCGACGGCGGTCAAGATCGCCGGCGCCATCGAGCCGTCGACGCCGCCTGAACTGCCGCCCGCACCGGGCCGGCCGGGGACGCCGCCCGAGCCGCCGGGCGGCGGCGGCGGCTACATCCAGGTCGATCCGCGTGGGCCAGCGCTGAACATCTTCGATGCGTTGCCGACGTTCTTCACCGAGGACCTGAACGGTGACAGCGTGCTCGACATCGGCTTCGGTCTGGCCGATAAGACGCACATCTGGCTCGGCGGGCCGGATCTGGGCGCGCGCCTAGTCGAGGACCGTTCCGACCGTATCTTCTTGGGCGCCGGCCTCGGTGGCTCGATGGCGAACCGCACGTGGCGGCCCGCCGACCTGAACGGCGATGGACGCCCCGACCTGGCCCTCACCCGGTTGCGCACGGCCGCCGTCGCCAAGCAGGACCCGGCCGGCAACGCGATCCTGGAGAACAGCGCCTCCGAACCGATCCACGTCTTCGCCCACGGATGGAACACGGAGGACGTGGTCGACGTCGCGTTCGACAAGGCGGACGATATCTGGAGCGACGCGCGCTATACCTTGTGGGCCTTCGGCGACTTCAACGGCGACGGCATCGACGACGTGATGCTCGGCTCGCCGGCGGCGGCGATCGACTCCGAGTACCCCGTGATGTACGGCCCGTTCGTCCAGCGGTAACGCAACGTCCCGGGGACGGCCGTCCCGGGGACGTCCCTCCCATCTCCGCCGCCGGCCCCACGGCGCAAACGAACCCAAGAGAGCCCCTCGCTGGAAACAGCGGGGGGCTTTTTCGTTGGTCCCTGCCTCCCTCCGTGACCTTCAGGACGATTGCATCACCCGGCTTGACACCTTCTGCACCCAGCGCCTTGGAGGGAGGGGGCGTCGGTGGGGAGGGGGCGTCGGTGGGGAGGGGGCGTGCAGAGCCGCAGGGCCTCGGCGT
>JBDTSC010000124.1:0-10102 GCA_039931375.1 Ardenticatenales bacterium | reverse complement strand
GCCGCACCGGGCGTCGCGCTCGTCCTGGGCAACGAGGCGCGCGGGCTGTCGGCCGACGTCGACGCGCTGGTCGAGGCGCGCGTGCGGCTGCCGATGGTGGGACGGGCGGAGTCGCTGAACGTGGCGGTGGCGGGAGGGGTGTTGATGTATGGGTGGTTGCGGGGCGTTGGGGTCGGCTGAGGTCGGCTGAGGTCGGCTGAGGTCGGCGGAAGTCGGCTGAGGGCAGCGGAGGCGTGGCGGTCGGCGGCGATGACGGGTCAGCGGTCGGCGCGGTTCAGTCGTCCCCCCCATCCCGCTCCCCGTCGAACATCGCCGTCGTGAGGATCACGCGGTTGTTGCCGTTCGCCTGCTGCAGCGCGAGCACGAGGTCGTGCGCTCGGGCGTCCGCGCGGAGGCGGACGGCGTAGTGCAGCTCGGTGAGCATGCCGGCCTGGACCGTCTCGACGGACACCAGCTGGGTGCGATCCAGGTAACGGCTGAAAAGATCGGCAAAGGCGCGCTCGAAGTCGACCTCGGGGGTGACGCGCAAGCGGAGCATGTGGCTCGGGCGCACCGGGGCGTACAAATTGAGGCCGGACAGGACGATCGCGATCACGCACGTGAGCAGCGCCGTCACGATCGCCAGCCCGTACTGGTGCGCGCCGCAGGCGACGCCGATCGCCATCGCCAGGAAGATGAACCCGACGTCGCGCGTCTGGGGCAGCGCGCGCCGAAAGCGGATGATCGAGAAGGCGGCGAAGATCCCGAACGCGGCGGCCGGGCTCTTGCCGATGCCCATGATCACCGCCGTCACCACGACGCCCATGATCACCAGGGCGTGCACGTAGTCCTGGCTGTAAAGCGGACCCTGGTGCGTCCGCTGGTAGACGTAGCCGACGGCCATCATCAAGAGGGCGCACAGGCCGAGCGCCGCCAGCAGCTGCGTGAGCGTGACGACGTCGCTCTCAGCGGCCGGATTGAGGAGTGCGCCGAAGAACTGGTTGAACATGTCCATGGACCATCCGTCCGTTGCGGTTGTGGGTCGGCGCGGCCTTGGCGGCCGGGCGCAACGAGGCGAGGTAGGGCGGCACGAGGAGCCGCTCGGCCGCCAGGGCGTACTTGCTGACCGCGGCGCCGACCGGCCCGAGGTCGCCGACGGCTTTGGCCAGCCACCACGGCACGACCAGATCGACCTTGATCTCGAGCGTCGACGCGCCATCGGGCAGCAGCGACGCGTCGAAGTCGTCGTCATCGGGCGCGAGCGCCAGGTCGCGCGCGCGGGTCCGGACGGCGCTGTCGAACGTGATCCGCAGGTCGGGCGCCTCGGCGTCGCCCAGATAAGCGTGGCGGTCGTAGCGCATCACGCAGCACGGCGTGAGGCCGTCGTCGCGCACCATCGTCTGCGCTTCACGCACCACCAGCGCGTCCAGGAACGTCAGCGGCGTCGAGGGCGCTTCGCCCGCCACCACGGCCAGCGCCTCAGCCACGGGCAAGGCGATGCGGCGCTTGGCCGTTCGGCCGCCGTACTTGTGCTTGATCTCCACGAAGCACGCCGGCGCCGCGCGCGTCGACGCGCCGCCGTACACGCGCACCCGGAGCTTGCGCCGCGACGCGATCCGGCGGTCGCGGTCCCAGTAGGCCGAGAGCTCCGCGTCGTCAAGATAGAGGCTGACGATCGGATAGCAGCCCTCGGCGTCGCCGTAGGGGTCGGGCATCATCCGGGCGCGCACGGCCGACTCGATCGCGCGCCGCTGACGCGCATCGAGCAAGACCTTGATCTCGAGCCGGTCGAACCGGTTCACGTTCGGGTGGGATTCCATGTCCTGCCAGGCGTTGGCCCATAGTCGGGCGCGGGTTCACCTTGATACGCTGGAGAGCGCCGTCGTGCTTTGGATGTTAAGCGAATGTTATGCGCCGGCGGTCTCGCTTGTCTAGACCCGCTTGCCTAGACCCGCTTGTCTAGACCAGCTGCATCGCGGATCGGAGACGGCCAATTCGTCGCGATTGCGTCGACACCTTCCTGGACCGTCCGTTGTCACAACCCTCGAAGCCGTGCTCCCGTCGGTACCGCTTACCGTACAATGGCCGCGGCGACGCCGGAGAACCGCCGGCGTCCGGTGGAGGAAGGGCCACCCGCACGATGCGCCGCCACTTATCGTTCCGTCGTTCCGCGCCCGCCGCACTGGCCGTCGCCGTGGCCGCCGCCTGCGCGGCGAACACGACGTCGCCCTCGATCGCGGCGACGCACGGCGCCGTGTACCTGCCGTACGCCGCCCGCGGCGACGTGCTGCACGCGCTGCCGCCCGTCGCGTTCTCCGTCGAGCGCGGCTTCTTCGACGCGCCGTTTGAGCTGACGCTGAGCCAGTCGGTCGCGAGCGCGAGCGTGTGGTACACCCTCGACGGCAGCCCGCCCGCGCCCGGCCACGGCGACGTCGCCCTCGGGCCGCTGCGCATCGAGCGGACGACGCTGGTGCGGGCGGCGGCGTTCCTGGAGGGCTGGCTTCCGTCGCCGGTGTCGACGAACACGTACCTCTTCCTGGCCGACCGCATCCGCCAGGGCGTCGACGCGCCCGGGTTTCCCGCCACATGGGGCGTGTACACCGAGGGCCGGCAAAAGGGCCGCTCGGTGCGCGCGGACTACGCCGTGGACGGCCGCGTGGTGGATGATCCGCGCTATGCCTCCGAGATCGTGGACGACCTGAAGGCGATCCCGTCGCTGTCCGTCGTGACCGCCCCGGACGATCTGTTCGGCGCCGAACGCGGCATCTACAACCACCCGACGGAACGCGGCATGGCGTGGGAACGCCCGGCGTCGGTCGAGCTCGTGCGCGCGGACGGGCGGCCGGGCTTTCAGGTCGACGCGGGCGTCCGGATCGCCGGCGGGTGGAGCCGCAAGCCGGACGCGAACCTGAAGCACTCCCTTTCGCTTCGGTTCCGAAGCATGTACGGCCCGAGCAAGCTCAGCTATCCGTTGTTCCGGCTACCGGACGGCGCCCCCGAAGGACCCGCCGAGTTCAACAGCCTTCGGCTGCGCGCCGGTCAGGCGGACACGATCGGCTACTTCGCGGGCAAGGCGCAATATGTCCACGACGAGTGGGCGCGGCGCACGCAGCGCGACATGGGCTGGCCGGCGGCGCGCGGCACGTGGGTGCATCTCTACCTCGACGGGCTGTATTGGGGGCTGTACAACCTGACCGAGGAGCTCGACGCCAACTTCATGGCCGCCCACGTCGGAGGCAAGGAAAGCGGCTGGGATGTGATCCGTTCGGACGACGACGTCCACACGCTGGACAGCTACGACGTCGCCGACGGCTCGGACGCCGATTGGAAGACGCTTCTGGCCATGCGCGCCGCCGGCGGACCGCTCGATCCGACGACCTACGGCCGCGTGGCGCAGCTCATCGACCTCCCCCAGCATATCGACTACACGTTGATCGAGCTGTACGCGGACAATTGGGATTGGCCGACGAACAACTTCGTCGCCGCGCGCAGCCGCACGATCGGCGGCGGGTTCCAGTTCTTCGTCTGGGACCTCGAGCACAGCCTCGGGCTCCGCCAAAGCCCCGGCGACGGCTACTGCGGCCCGTGCAACGACAACCCGGGCCCGGACAGCTGCACCGCCCGGCCGAGGCAGTGCGGGCACTCGACGGAGACGGAGGGGGTCGCCGGGCTGCACGGCTGGCTGAAGCGCGGGAGCGCCGAGTACCGCCTCCTGTTCGCCGACCGCGTTCGCCGCCAGCTGTTCGAGGACGGCGCGCTCACCGCGGCCGCCGCGACCGAGCGCTATGCCGCCACCGCGGCGGAGATCGAGCGCGCGATCGTCGGCGAGAGCGCGCGTTGGGGGGACGGGCCGTGGCAGGATCGGACGCGCATCGAGAACTGGCGCTTCATCCGACCGGCACTCGAGGAGAACGCCCAATCGAACCGCCCCCAGAACCGGGACGATCATTGGCTACCCGAGCGCGACCGCCTCTTGACCCAGGTTTTCCCCGGCCGGACCGCCGATCTCATCGCCCAGCTGTGCGCCGAGGGGCTCTACCCGCCCGTGGCCAGCCTGCGCTTCACGCCGCCGGGAACGTCGCTCAAGCGGATCGGCTCGGTCGCGATCAGCCCCCTGGAACAGGGCTGCGCCGGCCAGGCGATGGACGGGACGATCTGGTACACCTTCGACGGCACGGACCCCCGGCAACCGTACTCCGGCAACCCGTCCTCCGGCGCGCTGCCGTACGACCGCCCGCTGCGGTTGACGGGCCGCTACGTGCGGCTGCGGGCGCGGCTCCGAACGCCGGACGGGCAATGGGGCGCGCTGGCGGAGGCGGTGTACAGCCAGCCGCGCGTCGTGATCTCCGAGCTCAACTACCACCCGGTCGCCGGCGATGCCGAGGAGTTCATCGAGCTGTCGACGCCGCTGGATGCCGCCACGGCGCCGCTGGACCTGGGCGGCGCGACGTTCACGCACGGCATCACCGGCACGCTTGCGGCCGGCACCCGCCTCTCGACCGCCCGGCCGATCGTCCTGGCGCGCGATCCGCTCGCGTTCGCCGCGCGCTACGGGTTCAAGCCGGACGGGACGTATACCGGCCGCCTCGCGGACGGCGGCGAGCGGATCGCACTGGTCAGCGCCGCCGGCGACGTGCTGGCGGACATTTCGTACCGTGACGACGATCTCTGGCCGCTCGGGCCGGACGGGCTCGGCTTCACGCTCGTCCCGCGTACGTTCGCCGCGGACGCGGATCTCACCGACCCGTCGAACTGGCGCGCCAGCCGCAGCCCAGGCGGCTCGCCCGGCCGCGACGACCCCGCGCCGCCGTGGGACGGGCGCGTGACGCTCTCGGAGATCCTGTGCGCCAGCGCGGCGCCCTACGAGGATGCCGTCGAGTTCGCCAACCCATCGGGCTCGCCCGTCGAGATCGGCGGGTGGTACCTGTCCGACGACCGGCACGTGCTGCAGAAGTATCGACTGCCCGCGCTGAAGATGGCCGCCGGGGGCTTCGGCACGGCGTTCGAGCACGACTTCCGGGCGCTCGCCCCGCCCGCGACGGCCTTCGGCCTGGGCAGCGACGGGGAGTCCGTCTACCTCTCGTCCGCCGACGCCGCCGGCCGCATGACGGGCTTCGTGCAGCGTCTCACGTGCGGTCCGGCCGACGCGTCGACCTCGTTCGGACCGTACCGCCACTCGGCCGGCATCGACGTCGCCGCGCTCGTGACGCCCACATTCGGCGTCGACGCACCGGTTGATCTCGAGGCGTTCCGGGCCGGCCAGGGCGCGCCGAACGCCCCGCCGATCATCGGCCCCGCCGTCGTGAGCGAGGTGCTGGCCGTGCCGCCGCGCGGGCGAACCGCCTGGGTGGAGCTGCGCAACCTCTCGGATCGCGCGATCCCGCTCGGCGGCGACCCGGCCTCGAACACCGGCCCGTGGGCGCTGGACGGGGACGTCCGCTTCACGTTCCCAGCCGGCGCAGAGTTGCCGGCGCGCGGCTTCGCCCTGGTCCTGGCCGCCGACCCGACGGACCGCGCCGCGGCGCCGACCGTGCCGCCTGACGTCGTGCTGTACGGACCGTGGACGGGCCGGATCTCGGCGGCCAAGGGCGTTCTGGCGCTCGTGCGGCCGCGCGCCGGACAGACGGCCGACGCCGCCGCCGGCCCGTGGGTGCGCGTGGACGGCGTGCGCTGGGATCAGGAAGCGCCGTGGGCGATACCGACGATGCTCATCGGCGCATCGCTCGAGCGTCGCGAACCGGTCGGCTGGGGCAACGACCCGCTGTCGTGGGCCGCGCTGCGGATCGGGGGCACGCCGGGCGTCGCCGCGACCTCGATCTTCAGCCGGTTCATCCCGTGGGCGCAGGTTCGCCGATAGGGCCGACATAGGGAACCCCAGCCGCCATCGACTGCCCCGGCCTGGCGTCAATCGGTCGCGAAGCGGACCATCGTCGTCCAGTCGCCGACCGCCCAAGCCCACGGGCTGCCGTCCGCCTGGACCCCGGCGGCCACGCGGCGGACCGCCGTGTTGAGGAGAGCGGCCAACCGCCACGTGCTGCCGTCCCAGCGCATCAGCCGCGTCGTCGCCCGTCCGGCGTCGCCGGACGTCGGCGTGCACACGGCGGCGGCGAACACGGCGGCCGGATGGGCGGCGGCGATGGCGGTCAATCGGCAGGACGGCGGGAGCAGGCATGGCCCGTCCGCGGCGGACGGGCAGTCGCCGCCCGGCCCGCGGATCCCCAGATCGACGTGGTCGCGAAAGGCGCGAATCCCTTTCTCGACGATGTCCCGGTCGCGGGCAAGCCAGAGCGTGTCGTCCCCCGTCGCGTCGACGTCGACGCCGCGGAAGTCTGTGGCCAGCACGCATAGGTCCCCGGAGCGGGCCCATGGCTCGTGCACGGGATCCTCCGTCGGGCACGGCGCCGGGTAGGCCGGGGCCGGCCGGAAGAAGAGCAACGCTCCCTGCCCCGCCGCGCCGTTCCCGGCCGCCCATGCGTTCCCGCGGTCCGTCGCGGCGATCGACGTCAGCGGCGCCGTCGTCGACGGCAGCGGGACGGCGGCCCAGCGGCCGTCCGCCATGCGCCAGACGCCCCCGGCACCTGCGCCGTCCGTCCCCGCGGCCCAGAGCGCGCCGCCGGGCGTGGCCGCCACGGCCAGGAGATCGCCGCGGGCGGTGCCGTCCGCGGGCGCGGGCCGCCACGTCGGGGCGCCCTCCGGCAGCCACCACGTGGCCCCACCGTCGCCGACGGCCCAGTACGTCGTTCCCTGGCGGGCGATGGCGCGCAGCGGCGGCAGCGGCCGGTCCGGCAGCCAGCGCCGGGCGTGTCCGGCGTCGATCGCCAGCAGCATCACGCCGTCGTCCGGCGGCGGGGCGGCGGCCAGCGCCCAGCCACCGGCCGCGTCGCCGGCGAACGCGCGAACGTCCAGGCGGCGCCAGAGCCGCTCCCAGCCCGCGTCCCCGTCGCCGGTGTCGACCGCCCACACGCTGTCGCCGAAGGCGTAGAGAAAGCGATCCGCGCCCAGCGGCGCGAGGGCGCGGTGCCCGGTGTCGGCCGGGATCGGGAGGGCGTCCGGCCAGCGCGCGATCGTCCGCCACTCGCCGCCGCCGACGATCCGGCGGATCGCGTCGCGCGCGCCCGGCGCATCGCCGGCCGACGGCGTCAGGCCGTACGCGACCGTCGCGAAGTCCATGAGATACGCGTCCAGCAACGTCTGGCCCGCGTGCAGCATCGTGGGCGCGCGGCGCCACAGGCCGCCCTCCAATCGCCACACGGCCGCCGCGCCGCCGCTCGCCGCCCGCCCGAAGGCCCACCCGGTGCGATCGGAGCGCATGACCAGCTCGGCCGGGAACCCGTCCAGGCGGACGCTCGGGTCGATCCGCCATGTCCACTGCCCCCCGACCTGCCGCATCCGCGCCAGGACGCCGTCGGCGCCCGCCTGGCCGATCGCCCAGATCTGCTGCCCGCCGTCCGCCGTCGGGACGACCTGGACATCGGACAGCGGCGGCAGCGTCAACGGCCCGTCCGCGTCGCGGGTGAGGTGGCGCCACAGCGGCGGCGAGCGCGTGATGTCCAGCTGCGCGATCATCGCGCCCTCGCGCACGGGCTGGGCGATGTCGTCGACGGCGCGCCCGACGGCCCAGCCGCCGATGCCCGGCGGCCACGGATCGTCGCCGAAGGACGGCGAGCCGCCGGGCTTGAGCTCGATGCTGCGCAGCGTAGCCGTCGGCCAGCCCGTCGCCGCGATGGACCAGCACCCCGCGCCCGAGGACCGTCGGGCGATCCGCGCCCCATCGCCCACCGCCCAGCTCGTGCCCTCGCTGCCGATCGTGACGTGGTTGAGGCCGCCGAGGTCGACGCCGGTGGCCACCCGCCAATCGATCGATCCACCGTTCGGCGTGCCCACCGCCGCGCCGTCGCCGACCGCGATCACGGCGGTGAAGGACGCGGCCGCGCCATCACCGCCCGGCGCGCGGACGACCAAGAGGTCGCGCACCCGGCCGATCCCGCCGCACACGACCCGCCAACCGGGCGGCAGGCACGGGTCGGGGACGATCGGGCACGGCACCGCCTCGAACGCGCCGTCGGTGGGAAATGGCGAACGCACGTCGAGGCGCGGCAGGTAGAGGTGCCGCGCCGGGCCGACGTCGGGCGGAGCGATCTGCCCAGCGGGCGCCCCGCGCACCGGGGCGGCCACGGCGACGGCCAGCGCGATGCCGGCGCCTGCGCGAAGCGCGGCCCGGAACCGCCGCGCGCGTCGGCCGCTCACTGGAGAGCCGCGCTCAGGGCGCGGGCGTCGGCACGATCGGCACCGTCGGCATGGCGGGCGGCGGCGCCGCGGTCGGCTCGAGCGGCTCGGGCGGCAGGACGGGGCCGGAAATCGGTGCCGGCGCGGCGGTGACGTTGGCGACGGCCGGCGGAGCGGTCGGCTCGGGTACGCGGGAACCGCTGCCCTTCACATGCCGGCGCGGCGGCGCCGCCTGCGCTGCTGGCGCGGGCGCCGACGACGCCGGCGGATCGATCGCCTTCACGTCCGTCGCCCCTGCCGCGCCCGGCGCCGCGATGGCGTCGCCGCGGCGCAGGACGCGCGGCGTCGTGGCGGCGGGCAGCACCGGCGCGGCGGCGCGGTCGACCACGTTTGGCGCCACGACGGCCGGCCGTTCGGCCGCGACGGGGCGCTCTTCCCCCGTGCTGGGCGGCGGCGCGGCGGGTCGGACGACGGCGGGCGCCGGCAGTGGCGTCGCGGGCTGCAGATCGCCCGCGGATCGAAGCGCTAGAAAGCCGAGCGCGGCGGCCATCCCGAGCGTGGCCGCGACGAGCGTCGGCAGCGGGCGCACCATCACGCGGCCGATGAGCGGGGCATCGACGGGCACGCCGGCGGGGATCGGCATCGTCACCATGCGCTCGCGCAGCGCGGCGCGGAACTCAGGGCGCGGCGGGCGGCACGCATCAGCGTCCAGCCAACGGGCGATGGGATCGTTTGGATCGAACGGCGGTCTAGTGGGCGATGACACGATGATCTCCCTCGAGCTGCTGGCGCAGGCGCTGGCGCGCGCGGTGCAATCGTTTGTGCACCGCGGCCGGGCTGCACCCCAGCACGTCGGCAATTTCGGGCGGCGTGAGGCCGGCGTGGTAGCAGAGGCTCAGCACCTCGCGATCACCCTCGGCCAGTGTTTGGAACGCTTCGCGGACGGCGGTCCGCTCATCGATCTGGTCGGCGCCACTCTCGGCGCCTGGGATGGCATTCGGCAGAAACGGCACAAACGAGACGAGGCGAGCGCGGCGATGGTGGTTCGCGATGAGGTTACCGGCGATCCGATACAGCCAGGCCGCGAACGGCACCCCCCGCAGTTCGAAGCGTTCGATGGCGATGAGCGCACGCTCCCAGACCGCGGCCGTCAGGTCCTCGGCCAGCGCTTCGTCGCCCACTCGGCGCGCCACGTAGTGGTAGATCGCGTCGAAGTGCCGATCGTAGAGCTGTCCAAAGGCCTGGCGATCGTGGCGGGCCGCTTCGACCAGCCATTCCTCGTCATACACGGGGGTGATGCATCGCTTGTCGGACCTCACTGCAGGTTAACAACACGCGGCATCCCGTTCGCTGACTGACGAATCGCAGACAAACCGCGGACACCGGTCGGACGCGACGCGGCCACGTGGCGCGGCCGGGAGAGTCGACCTATCATAGCGCCCGATGTCCACCCTTGCCTCGACCCTCCGCCCACCGTCCGCGCGACGCCCGTGACTTCCACGCCGCCCGCCGCGCCCGATTCGCCCGCCCCGCCCGAGTCGCCCGCCGCGCCCGTTTCGCCCGCCGCGCCCGACCGGCCGCCGTTTCGCGAGATCGGCCCGGTCGAGCTTGCCGCGCAGATGGCCGCCGGCGCCGCGCCGCGCGTGATCGACATCCGCGAGCCGCACGAGCGCGAGATCTGCCGCATCGAGGGCAGCGAGTTCCTGCCGCTATCGGACGTGCGCACGTGGTGGCTGACCCTGGACCGCGACGAACCGTTGGTCTTCCAATGCCACCACGGCAACCGCAGCCGGTCGCTGTGCTACGCGCTGGCGGCGGAGGGCTTCACGGCGCTGGCCAACTTGACGGGGGGGATCGACGCGTGGCGGATGGCGGTGGAGCCGGGGATGGCGTGGTA
>JBDTSC010000123.1:0-10103 GCA_039931375.1 Ardenticatenales bacterium | reverse complement strand
CACTTTCGCGCGTGGAAGCGCTTCAGCTGGCGGCCCTCACCCGGCATGCCGCGGATGTCGTCGTCCGCGAGCAGTGCCACCTCAACGCGCGGCACCCGGCCGCGCAGCACGTCTTGGCGGACCTGGCGTATGCCCAACTGCAGGAGGCTTGCGCCGGGCGCGTCGTAGTGGGCGCCGACGTTCACCGAGTCGAAATACCGTGCCGCGCCGCACTGCCGCCTGCGCTCCGCGATCGAACGGCGAGTCCTGTCCGGTAGCATTACCGTCAGGTTCAGGCAGCGACGAATCGTGCGGACCCTGGACGCAAGCGCCTGCGGTCCGCTCATCGCCAGCGCAATTCGCTCCAGCCGCGCGTCCTGCTCGAGCATCAGCCCCGTCACCAGCCACGCCACCCAGCGAACCGCGCGCCGATCGCCCCCGGCCGACCACGGCGCCATGCGCCCAAGCACCTGGTCGCGGACCACGCTGCCTACCGCCAATGCCTCTCCTCTGCCTCTGGCCGTCGGGAGGAGTACCACGGTGTGGTGCTGAACGGAGGATGCGCAAGAGCGATGTGTCCTCCAGTGGGGTGGCCTCCCACACGAGTGGGCGCTGGATCTCCGGAATCGCGACCTCGCCAGACTTCACCCAGGCCAACGTCGGACGCCGCCGCCAGGCCATGGCCCGGCGGCGGCGTCCGTGTTCGCGCCGTGACGATCCGACGATCACATCACGGGCGGTTCGTCCACGGCAGGTAGATGCTCGGCGAGCCGGCGTCCACAGTGATCGTCGCGCCGGACTGCTCGGACGGGATCGTCATGGGCTGCGGCTCCGTGTCGTCCACGAGCACGACCTCGGGCAGGGTCACCTGGCTCGTTCCGCCGGCGCGGCCGCGGAACGTGATGGTGGCCAGCAAGCCGCCGCCGTTCGCGCCCGGCGCCGGCGCGGTCTGCGTGACGCTCAGGTCGATGGTGCCGGTGGCGTTGTCGGTGCGGTTGAGGAGCACGAAGCTGTTGATCGGGTCCAGGAACTCGCCCAACGCCACCTGCACGCCGTCATCGCCCGGGCTCACGTCCTTGACCTGTAGGAGCGTGGGATCGAAGTGCAGCTGGACGCGGTAGCCGTACAGGCGGGACACGTCGTCGATCCGCAGCTCGACGGGGATGTCCACGTTCAGCCCGTCGGCGTGCGCCTCGCCCGGCACGAGATGCACCCGCACCGACTGCGCGAGCTTGGCCGGCGCCGCGAACATATTCTGCGCCAACGTCGCCGGCCACGGGCTGGGCGCCTTCTTGAGCATGTTGAACTGCACGCCCGTCATGTCCAGGATGTTGACGGTCTTGTCATCTGTGATGTCGCACGCGGACAGCCAGCGTGGGTTGGGGCCGGTCTCGTTGTACTTCAGGTTGAAGCGCTGGCCGATCATCACCGCGTCCACGATGTCCACCCGATCGTCCTTGTCGAAGTCCCCGGCCAGCAGCTTCACCTTCGGCCACGTGACCGTGCCCGAGGCGTTCGCCGGCAGGAGCCGCTGCGCGCGCAGGTAGCTCGGGTGCGTCACGTTCACGGCCTGGCCCGCGGGCACACCCACCAACCGGAACCGGCCGGCCGCGTCCGTGACCACGCAGGTGCCGCCGCTGCAGACCCGCGCGCCGGCGCTCGTCGGCCGACGCTCGAGCTCGACCTGGCCGACGACGTCGGCCGCTGGTCCGCTGAGCACGGTGATCAGCGCGTTCTCGGTCTTCGTCGGGATCGCCAGGGACTGCGGGTCCGAGAGTACGGTGTCCGTGATCGCCATCAGGCTGCGCCCCGGGCCGACGCCGCGCATCACCAGGTGCGCCAGCGTGCCGGCGCCGTTTACGCCGGGCTTTTCGCCGGTCAGCGTGAAGAAGTACTCGATGCGGCCCGTCGCATTGTTCGCGGCGTTGCGCAGCACGGTGTCCGGCTTCGGGAAGTCGGCCGGGACGATCTGGGCGCCGGGGCGGCCCGGATCCTGGTCCACGACCTGGAGCACCTTGGGGTCAAACGTCACCGCCAGCTGGCCGCCGTACAGGTCGACCATCTTGCGCGCCTTGAGGTCGATCGTGAACACGGCGCTGCTGCCGACCGTCATCGTGTACGGATCGAGGTAGAGCGTCGAGCGCGACACGCCGCCAAAGCCGCCGGCGCCGGCCATGCAGAAGGCGATCGTCGGCTGCTGCGCGCAATAGCGCCGCGCCGCGCCTTCCACCGACACCTTGGCAAGCTCGACGCCGCCCAACTCGACATCGACGATGCGCACCGAGCTGATGCGCGGGTCGAAGGGCAGAAAGAGGTGGCCGTCGCCGCTGTCCCCGATGATCTGGTACGGATCATAGAAGTGGGGATCGGCTTGGTTGGGTGCGGTGAGAGCATTTGGGGCCACCCCACTGGGCGCCGCCCCGCCGATGGCCAGCGCCGGGCCCCGATCCGTAGGGCGCGGCACGACCACGTTCTCGATGCGCAGCGGGTGCCACGCGTTGACCGTGCGGAGCTTGGTCCCGGCCCGGTCGTACAATTCGAGCTGCAGTTGCGGCGGCGCCGTCAAGGAGATGTGCGACTTGCCTTCGTAGAGCGACGGCGGGTCGACCGTGACCTTCCTCCGCGACTCGAAGTGCAGCGCGAAGTCGAAGACTTGGCTGTTCGCGTCCTCTTGGGTGGTGTAGTGCGGCAGCGGCGCCGACTGCGGCGGCGAGCCCGCCTGCTGCAGGCTGCTGGTCGTGGCGGCCAGGTGCCGCGTGGCGTCAGCAACGTAGACGACGCTCCAGACGAGGCCGAGGACGACGGCAGCGGCCGCGAAGGCGACGCTGGCCGGACGGGCAACGGCGCGTGCGAGTGTATCCATGGGGCTTTCCTTTCCAGTCCGCTTCACTAGCAGCCGCCTTCCGGGCACAGCTTGTCGAGGGTCCATCGGAAGCGGCGAATGTCCGATGTCGTGCCGTAGTCGTTGTTGTTCATCAGGTCGAACCGCTGGTTCACCCCGTCTACAAAGCTGGATTGGTCGGACACCCACGTCGCGGGCGTCGGCGTCACGCCGGGCGTCGGGGTGGCGGTGAGCGGGTTGACCGTCACCTGCGGGATGGCCCGGCACGGGCCCTGGGTGGGCCACTTCAACTCGGTGTTGATCTTGTTCAGATCGGCGAAGTCCGCCATGCAGCTGCCCAGGGAGTTGTAGACGTTGGGGAATGGGTTCGCCACGCCGTAACCGCCATCACAGCAGTACTCGTCGGCCAGGCCGAACACGGCGTGCCCCATCTCGTGGCGCATCACGTTCGAGCCATCGGCCCGCAGCGCGTTGACGGTGAACATGCCGCCGCCGGCCGCATCGCGGGTGTTGGCGAACGACGGCATTGGGGCGCCGTTGCTGATCTGGCGGCGGTGGATGATCTCAGCCACATCGGCGAAGGATTCGCGGGCCTTGCCATCCGTGAGGGCGATCCCGTTGTTCGTCGTGCCGCCGGTGCCGGTCGGCGGCCAGCCGGGGGCGCCGGTGCGCTGCGAGATCCAGATGTTGATGCGGTTCTGGTACTGGAGCAGTACGGGCTCCAACAGCGCGCCGTTGACGACGTTGCTGGCGTCCGTGAGGAACTGCGCGTCCGTCCAGCCGTTCGCGTAGCCCGTGGCCGCGCCGATGCCGCGGTCCGTGCTGCTCGGCGCTCGGGCGGCCACGCCGCCGTCCGGGTAGATCACGAGATCGATGGCGTGCTCCTTGGGCTGCTGGTAGAGCACCGGCACGACGTTGACCCCGGGCGGCACGCCCACCGTCACCTCGCGATAGTTGCTGCCGATGGTTACGCCGGGGTTCTCGAGCCAGCAGCCGTACTGGAAGGCGGCGCCCGTCGGGTTCACGACGGCCTGACAGCCGCCGCCCGTGGCGGGGCGGACGCACTCAGCGACCTTGACGCGGTTCGGGTTGGCGGAGTCGGCGCTGAACCAGATCTGCAGCTTGTCGACCGCGATCTGGCTGAAGTTGTAGATGAGCGGCAGTCCGCCGAAGGCCGGGCCCATGCCCGGTACGGCCGTGGGTTGGAATCCGGTCTCGATGTCCATGCCGGCGGCGTTGATCGTCACCGCCTGGCCGGGCTGGGGCCACAGCGGGCTGTGCGTGCACTGGATCGACGTGCGGCCGACGCGGGTCGGGTACACCACGTCAACGCTGAACTCGATGCCCGCCGCGTCCTCGTCGTCGTTGCCGCCGTCGCCGATGCGCTGGCCGCACTTGGCCTTGCCGCCGGGGAAGTTGCCCCCGACCTGACACGCACCCGCATCCTTGCCGATGACGATCGTCAGGCCAAGGTTCTTCCCATCGCCCGCGGTCAGGTCGATGTGGTCGTCATCGCCTCGCAACCCGCCGTCCGAGTCCCACATCTCGATCGTCACCGGCACCAGGCTGTCCTGCGCGACGGTCTTGGCGAACTGCCAATTGGGCTCGATGCTCGACTCGTCTTCGATCTGCGAGGTCTCGAAGCGTTGGCCGTCGACATAGGTCACGGTGTAGAAGTCGGCGTCCTCGCCGCCGACGCAGCCGAGGAACGTGTCGTCGCCGTAGCAGCCGCGTTCCCACACTTTGTAGATCGTGACCGCCACGCGGACGTCCGTCTGGGCGCTGACCGACGGTCGCGACAGCAGGACGGTCAGCGCGAGCATCAAGATGCCCACCAACGAGTACACGATCTGACGGCGGCGGCGGGTTCGCTGCCTCTCCGTCCGGTGCGGCGAGCGAATCGGTTGATCCATTCCATCCCTCCTTGTGGTTCGTACGGCGCGGGCCGGGGGCGCTACCGCCACGGGCTCGGCGCCGTCTTCAGCAGGTTGAACTGCACCCCGACCATGTCGCGGATGTCGATCAGGTCGTCGTCGGTGATGTCACACGCGTCCAGCCACGGTGGCCCCGGCCGGGCCGGGTCGAACCGCAGGTCGAACCGCTGGCCGACCATGGCCGCGTCGTCCACCTCGACCTTGCCGTCCTGGTTCAGGTCGCCCGAGAGGAGCGTCACCGGCGGCACGTCCACCGTCGCGCCCTCCGCCGGGACGTCGAACGGGCGCTCGGAGCGCAGATAGCTCGGATGTGTCGCGACCAGCGACAGCCCGGCGCGCCGATCCGTTGCGGCCAGCTGGAACGCGCCGTCCGCGTCGCTCGTGGCGCACGCGTCCGCCAGGCACACCCGCGCCCCGGCGCTGCTGGCCCGCCGCTCCAGCCGCACGCGGCCGCGCACGGTGTAGCCCGAGGCGGTCGCCGTGGGTGTGGCGGTTGGGCTCGGGGTGATCGTGGGCGTGGCGGTCGATGTCGACGTTTCCGTCGCCGTCGGCTCGGTTGTCGCGGTGTCCGTCGGGCTCACCGTCGCCGGCGACGTGGCGGTGGCGGTGGGCGGCGGGGGCGACGGCGTCGCGCCGTCGTTGAGGTAGCGGACCAGCGCCAGCCGGGCCGAGACGTCTGTGGGCTGCGCGTAGCCGGCGGCCACGGCACGGCCGTTCGCTTGCAGGGCGAGGCCGTAGGCCTCGTTGTGCAGCGCGGTGTCGTAGACCGTCGTCACGAACCCGCCGGATCCGAAGCTCGGATCCAGCTCGCCGCTCGGCAGCAGCCGCAGCATCAGGATCGACGACGTGCCGACGCCGCTGTACAACGCGCCCGCCACCAGCGTCCGGTTCAGCGCGTCCACCACGACGCCGAATCCGCCCTGGCTGTCCTGGGGACCGATGGCCGGCACCACCAGGCGGCCGTCCGCGCTGAACGCATCGTCGAGCGTGCCGTCGGACAGCAAACGCGCCGCCCCGAGGTGCTCGTTGTTCTCGCCCGCGACGACGACCTTGCCGTCCGTCTGCACCGCCATGGCGAGGCACGTGTCATATTGGCCGACTTGGTCGTAGTGGAACAGCGCCAGCCCGCTCTGGCCGAACGTATCGTCGCGCGCGGCGCCGTTGGCCCAGTACTTGGCCACGACGCACTGCGCGCTCGAGCCGGCGCTGTCGCCGTAGTCGTTGTAACCGGCGACCAGCAACCGGCCGCTGGGCAGCGCGACCAGCGCCCGCGCCACCACCGGCGAGAACAGCTCGTTGTGCCAGCCATTGTCGCCGAAGCCGGCGTCCGGTTCACCCGCGGCGGTGAGCCGCAGGAGTCCGTACGTGGCGCCGCGGCCACCGCCGCGGGCCAGGCGATCGACCAACACGAGCACGCTCCCGTTCGGCCCCGCCGCCAGCCCGCGCACGAGCGTCGTGGCGTCCGACTCGTACGGGCCGTCGACCCAGCCACCGTCGCCGAACGCCGTGTCCAGCGCGCCGTTGGCCAGGTAGCGGGCGACGAGGTAGCTGTTCCCGTCGTCACCGCCGACGACGACGCGGCCGTCCGCCAGGGCCAGGACGGCGCGGGCCGGCCCGGACAGCGCGCAGCCGTCGCCGCTGCAGCGGTAGGTCGTGTCGATGCGGTAGCCGTTGCCGTAGAACGACGTGTCCGGCTGGCCGGTGGCCAGGTGGCGGGCCACCACCCAGCTGAGCCCCTCGAACGGGTTGCCCGTCGCCGCGAACCCGCCGGCGGTGACGATCCGGCCGGTGGCGTCGACGGCGACGGCGTTCGCGGCCGCGCCGCCATCCACGGCGAGGGCCACACGCCCGCCGGTTCCGAACGAACCGTCGAGCTCGTCGCCGGCGGCGGGGGCGCCGCTGGCGGCGTTGGGCCAATGACCCGCTGCCAGCAGGAGCGCGCCCACCGCTAGGGCGGTCAAGGGCGACCGGCGGTGGATCGTCACGGCATCACCTCCATCACGGTGCGTTCCAAACCAGGTATTCCAAGCAGATGTTCCAAGACAGTGTCGCTCCAATCCTCATGGACCCAACCCCCATTGACCCAGGGGATCCGCCATCCCATCGCGTGTCTTGGCATCAGCCTATGGCACGGGGCTTCCATCCCGATGGCCTTCCTACCGAAATCTTTTCAACTTCGGTTGCATTGGCACCACGGCAGGGCTTTCCCCGCCTATCGTTTGTACCACGGACCGCATGACGCGGGGCACGGACGGGTTCTAGAGTCGCCGATTCCGGCGGGGGGCGATTGTGCTTCCTGTCCCCGGTCGGCTGCCGGCAAGGAGATTGGATGTGACGCTGCGAACGATCGGCCTTCATGGACCGGCGGGTGCCGTTGGGCTGCGACGGCTTTTCCTGTGTGTAGGCTTGCTGCTTGCCTCATCCGCGGTCGACGGGCGGTCGCCGGCTTCCGGCCCGCGGACCGTTTCGGGCCAGCCACTCGTTCCCTTCACGTCGGCCGAGATCAAAGGCTGCCCCGTCCTTCCCGCAGACAATATCTGGAACACCCCGGTAGACAACTTGCCGGTAGCCCCCAATTCAGGCCTCTACGTCGACACCATCGGCGCCGACGTGGGCCTTCACCCCGACTTCGGCGCCGGTCTCTTGGAGGACACGACCTCCCCGATCGGCATTCCATTCGTGGACGTGCCGGCGAGCCAGCCCGGGGTGGCGGTCACCTTCGAGTATGCCGACGAGAGCGACCCCGGTCCCTACCCCATTCCCAGAGACGCGCCGATCGAAGGCGGTCCCGACGGCGACGGCGATCGGCACGTGCTGGTCCTGGAACGGGACAACTGCAGGCTCTACGAGCTGTTCGACGCCCATCCCCAGGACGACGGCAGCTGGACGGCAGTCGGCGGCGCGATCTACGACTTGAACTCGAACGACCTGCGTCCGGACGGCTGGACCTCGGCCGATGCCGCCGGCCTCCCCGTCCTTCCCGGACTCGTGCGCTACGACGAGGTGGCCGCCGGCGAGATCCTCCACGCGCTGCGCTTCACGGTCCCGAAGACCCGCCGAGCGTATGTCTGGCCGGGGCGGCACCGCGCCTCGGTGCTCACCGAGGAGCGGTTCCCGCCCATGGGCCAGCGCTTCCGCCTCAAGGCCGACTTCGACATGTCCGGATTCTCGCCGCAGGTGCGGACCATCCTGCGCGCGCTTCAGAAGTACGGCATGATGCTGGCCGACAACGGATCGCCCTGGTACCTTTCCGGCGCGCCCGACGACCGTTGGAACAACGACATGCTGCGAGAGCTTCGGGGCGTGAAAGGGGCGGACTTCGAGGCCATCGACGTCTCCTCGCTGCAGTTGAACCCCGACTCGGGCCAGGTGCGGACGACCGCCGCCACGGCGACCCGGATGCCCACCATCCCCCGAACGCCCACCAGCGCCGGGACGCCCACCATCCTCCCCGGGACGCCCACCATTCCCGGAACGTCCGACGGCTCGCCACTCTACCTGCCGCTCGTCTACAACGGCATGGCGCTTTCACCGCCCACGGTGACGCGAACCCGGCCACCCGCCACGCCGGTTCCGCCGACCTGGACGCCGCAGCCCGCCATGCCAACTCGGACGGTCCAGCCTGAGCCTGCTACGCCAACGCAGACGACGCAGCCTGGGACGCCGCCGCCTGCCACGCCAACGCAGGCCGTGGTCGCCGCTGACCTCTTCGTCGACGACGACAACACCAGCGGTGTTGAGAACGGCAGCGCCCTCCGTCCGTACAGGACAGTGCAGCAGGCCATCGACGCCGCCTCGGGCGGGAACGTGATCGCGGTGGCGGGTGGAGCCTACAGCGAGGCCCTTCGCGTGCAGGACAAGACCGTGTCGCTTTATGGGGGGTACGTCGGGGGCACAGTGGCCGACTATGCCGGTGGGGCCGGCGGCAACTTCGGGGATCGCAACCCCACCGCCAACGCCGCCAACCTCCAGGGCAACTTTCAGGATTCGGTGGTCACGCTGATCGAGTCCGGCTCGACCATCCTGGACGGCTTCCGTATCACCCGCGGGGCACGCACCGCGGCTCTGCTGCCCCTGTGTTTGGGTGGAGGACTCTACGTCGACGGCGGCGAACCTTCGATCTCGAACAACATCATCGAGGGCAACAGCACCTGCCCCGACGCCGCGAACGGCGAGGAACTGAGGGGCGGCGGCATCTACGCCACCAACGCGAACATCTCGATCCAGGACAACGTCATCCGCGACAACGTCTCCGGGCGCGGCGCCGGCATCGCGATCAACGGTGGGGCAAAGGTTGTCATCCGCCGCAACACCATCCAGGACAACATCGGTCGCGGCGACCACGGCGGGGGAGTCTACGTATTCGCGACAGACGCCGAGATTTCCCACAACCGGATCGCGGGCAACGAGATCGGCCGGGAGCTGGGCTACGGCTGGGGCGGCGGAATGGCGCTCTTCAACGAGGGCAGCTTGACCCGGCTGTCCTACAACGTCTTTACCGACAACTTCGCCCCCTCCCTCGGCAGCGCCATCCTCATCGACAACGGCGCACGCGCCGACATGGATCACGAACTGTTCTACGCGAACCAGTGCGGCGTGTCGAGCGGTGTGCCGGGCGGTGTTTCGACGGTCTTCGTCGATGGCGACGCCAGCGGCATCGGCTCAAGCCTCACGATGAGCAACAGCACGATCGCCGGCCACGACTGTGATCCACCGGTGGCCGGAAATGCCGTCACCGTGCAGGAGTTTTCCGACGTCGTCATCCGGAACAGCATTTTCTGGGGCAATGGCGGGGACGACGTCGACGTGGATGGGACCTCCAAGCTTAAGGTCACGTACACGCTCTCCGAGGAGATTCTCTCGGGGATCGGCAACCTGTCCACCGATCCCCTGTTCGCCGATCTTGCCGGCAACGACCACCACCTGCGCTCGACTGCCGGGCGCTGGGACCCGACGGCCAACGGCGGCACCGGCGCGTGGGTGCTGGACGGCCAGGACAGTCCGGCCATCGACGCCGCCGACCCGGCATCGCCCTTCGCCGCCGAGCCCGATCCCAATGGTGGCCGGGCCGATATGGGCGTCTACGGCGACACGCCACAGGCAAGCAAGTCCAGGCCACGATGATGGACTTGTTCTAACGAACGTTGTGTGCGACCACGCCGCCAGCGGTCACTGGCGGCGTGGTCATAAGGCGCGGTCCCGCGGTCCTGCCCGCTCATGGCCGTTCCATTGTGGGGGGCAGCATCTCGCGGGGCATGTGTCGGAGAACGGGACAACCCCGTGCCCACTTGCAGGCGATCGCACCAAACGGAGATCCGCTGTGCTGCCGGCGAGGTATCGGCGAAGAC
>JBDTSC010000122.1:0-10169 GCA_039931375.1 Ardenticatenales bacterium | reverse complement strand
CGCCGGGCCGTACGATACGTTCCTCGACACCTATCCCGACCGCGACCTCCGCATCGCCACCGCCGTACGGCTGTCGGCGGCGTTTCCGTGGATCAGCCCGCTGCCGCGGCCGGACTGCGCCTGCGAGCCGGCGTGGCACGTCGCGGACGGCGGCTTCTTCGACAACGACGGCGTGGCCGGCCTGATCGCCTTCCTGGGCGATGCGCTGCCCGCCTATCGGGCCGCGGGCGGGCGGGACGTGCTGATCATCCGGATCGGCGTGCACTTCGACCCGCCGGCGAGGACGGCCGTGCCCGCCCGCGGCTGGCCGTTCGCGCTCCTCGGGCCGGCCGAGGCGCTCCTGAGCGCGCGCGGCGCGGTCCAGGGGCTGCGGAATCAGCAAGCGTTGGCGCTGCTGGCCGATCGATGGGCCGCCGAAGGCGTTCGCGTCGACTACACCGACGCGGCGTTCGAACTCGACGGAAGCACGACGCTGCCGCTGTCGTGGCAGCTCACGGGCGCCGAACGAGCGCGCGTCGAGGCGGCCTGGACATCGCCGCCGGCCGAGCGGGCGGCGGCGGATGTGGCGCGCTTTCTGGCCCAAAGGTGACGGATCGCCCTCGCGGCGCGATCTCAAAGGGTGATGTATGCTACCCTGCCGTCATGGCAAGCGATCCAGCGCCCCGTCGCCGCGCCTCGGCCGCCCCGCCTCGTGTCCGAGCCGACGGACGCTGAGCTCGTCGCGGCCGTGCACCGCGACCCGCTGGCGTTTGACCGCCTGTACCGCCGCTACCTGCCGGCGGTGTACCGCTACGTCCGAGCGCGCGTCGCCACGCCGGACGACGCGGAGGACATCACGTCCGTCGCGTTCATGAGCGCGCTGCAGTCGATCGGTCGATACGAGGAGCGGGGCCTGTTCGCGGCCTGGCTGTTCACGATCGCCCGCCGCCAGATCATCGCCCACCGCCGCGCCCAGCCGCGCCGCGCCGCCGAGGCGTTGGACGATGGCGGTGCGCACCCGGTCGCCGCCACGGGCGTCGAACCCGACGCGGCGCACATCGAGGCGCGCGACGCGATCCAGGCCGCCCTGGCCCACCTGTCCGCCGACCAGCAGGAGGCGATCACGCTGCGCTTTTACGGCGGCCTGCGGGTGCTCGAGATCGGCGCGATCCTGGGCAAGGACGAGAGCGCCGTGAAGATGATCCTGCACCGTGGCCTGCGCAAGCTGCGCGACGGGCTCGGCTCGATCGCGCTGGACGACGGCGTCGGCGACGGCCCGGAAGCGGTAGGCCGCCGATGAGCGCGGACGACGCGGACCGCATGGCGAACGACCCCCGCCTCGGCGGCTTCGACGGCCTCGACGGCTTCGAGCCCGAACTGGCCGACGTCGCGCGCCGGCTGGTCGCCGACGCCGATGCGCTGGCCCCCGGCGCAGCGTTCGCGGCGCGGCTGGCCGGCGAGCTGCGCGCGGCCGCGGCCGGCGGCGCGGCCGGCTCGCCCAGCGGTCGCGTTCCTTCCCCCGACGACCTCGGCCAGGCCGTGCCCCAGCCGCCCCTGTGGGCCAAGCTGGCGATCGGTGCGCTGTCGCTGCTGCTCGTGTACGGTCTCATCGCCAGCATCTACCGTCCGTTCACCCCGCCCCCCGCCGCGCCGCCGATGGCCGCCGCGAGCGCCACCGCGTCCCCCACCCGCGCGACCGCGACCGCCACCCCGACCGCTACTCGGACGCCCACACCGACCGCGACGCCGACTCCGACGCCGACCCCGCTCGGCGGCCGTCCCGCGGCGATCGTCGCCGAACCGTCCCCCGTCGCTTCGCCGTCGCCCACGTCCACCGCGACGCCGACCTCGCCGCCGCCTTCGACCAGCCGCCGAGCGACGTCCACCGCAACACGCCGCACCGAGCCGAGCCGCACGCCGACCGCCACGCGCGAGCCGAGCCGCACCCCACGGCCGACCGAGACGCCGCGTCCCAGCGCGACCGTCAAACCGACGGAGGCCCCGCGACAGACCGACGTCCCGCCGCCGACGGCGACGCACGAGCCCGAACCGACCGCCACGCCGACCCCCGCCCCGGCCCCGACCGAGACTCAGACGGCGGACGGCTGCGAGGAAAAGTGCTCCCAGCTGGGCGAGACGTACTACAACGCCTGCATCGCCGGCGGCGGCACCGCCGAGGACTGCCGGCGGTTGGCGAACGAGCGGCGGGCGCAGTGCATCCGGGACAACTGCCAGCCGACGCCGGGGCATTGAGGGGGAGGGGCGGCTGCTATTGCAGGCAACAACTCATCAACGTCCGTTAGGCGCCGCCACCCCCCTCGCCCAACCGCGCCTCATACCCCCGCAACGTCTCCAAAACCCCCTGCCCCTCGTCCGCCAGCGACCGCTGCAGCTCCGGCGCGCGGACGAACCGCACATACGTCGCGGCGCGCCGGTACGCGGCGCGGACGCGGCCGAGCCAGAGCAGGGCGGCGACACCGCACACCGGGGTCGCCACCGTGGCCGCAAGCGCCAACATCCATGGCCAGCGCACGAAGAACCAGACCGTCGCCGCGACGTACCACGGCGGGAAGGCGACGAGCGCGCTGAACACGGCGCTCGTCGCCCGCTCATCGTTTCGCTTGGCCAGCTGGCGCGCGGCGATGGCCACGATCAACGCGGGCACGGCATGGGTGACGATCCCCCACAGGGCGAACGGCAGCCCGACGAGCACGACGGCGGCCTCGCGGACTACAAAACGCGCCGCGAGCGGGGCGTCCAACGGCAGGTAGACCTCGCCGGGCGTGATGCCCATCCGCCGCAGCCGGCGTCGGTAGTCGGCGACGCGGTCGATCAGCGGGTCGAGTTCGGCGGGCGCGGCGGCCGACAGCAGGCGGTAGCCGCGACGCAGCCGTTCCACCAGATCCGCGCGCGCCCCGAGCCGGGGGCCGGCGGCGCCGAGCGGGGCTGGGTGGCGGCCGCGGGTCTCGGCCAGCTCGGCGGCGTAGGCCAGCATGAGCGCCTCGCGCCGGTCCGTGAACGTGATCGCCGCGGCGTCGACGGCCGCCTGCAGTTCGGCCGTCAGCGCCTGCGCCGGCGCGTCCGGCTGCGCGGCGCGCCACGCCCCGACATCGACGCTCGGCCCGAACCGGATCAGCGCGCGCGACCGAAACCCGTCCTTGTCCTCGAACCACATCCCGACCGGGACGATGGACAGCCCGCCGACGTTGCCGGCCGCGACGTAGTCGTACGCCAGCCGCGCGACGCCGCGTTTGAACGGGCGGAGGCCGGGATCGCTGTGGCTCTGCCCTTCCGGGAAGATGATGATCGCCCCCCCGTCCCGCAGCCGCATCCCCAGCGTCGCCAGCGCCGCCAGGTTGGCCCGCGGGTCCGCGCCCATCACGGCGTCCTGGGTGCGGTGGAGCGCGACGACGTTGCTCGCGCGCATCAGCCAGCCGACGAGCGGGTGGTCGGCGAGCGTGCTCTTGGCCGTCAGCCACACCGGCCGCTCGACGGCCAGCGCGATGAACATCGGGTCGAGCAGCCCGTTCGCGTGGTTCGGCGCGAAGATCACGGGGCCGGCGGCCGGCACATCGGCCAGGCCCTCGATCTCGATCGAGCGATAGAAGATCTTGAGCGCGAACCGAAAGTAGGCGCGCAGCACGCGGTAGATCATTCGGGTTCCGCTGCCGACGCCGCCCACCCCCGCAGCAGCTCGATCAACAGCCGCACCCCGTACCCGGTGGCGCCCGCCGGCCCGAGCTCCCACGGCTTCTTCTGCTCCATCATGCCGGCGATGTCGAGGTGCGCCCACGGGTAGGCGGTGAACTCCTGGAGGAACACGGCCGATGTCGCGACGCCGCCCTGGCGGCCGCCCGAGTTCTTCATGTCGGCGCGGTCCGTCTCGATCGCCTCGCGGTACTCCGGCCAGAGCGGCAGCCGCCACAGGCGCTCGCGGCTGGCCTGCCCCGCCGCCAGCAGCCGCTCGGCCAACGCCTCATCGTTGGCGAACAGGCCGGCGGCGATGTTCTGGCCGAGCGCGACCACGCACGCGCCGGTCAGCGTCGCCAGGTCGATGACGGCGGCCGGCTTGTAGCGCTCGGCGTAGACCAGCGCGTCGGCCAGGATCATGCGGCCCTCGGCGTCCGTGCTGATGATCTCGATCGTCTTGCCGTTCGAGGCGGTGATCACGTCGGCGGGCCGGTAGGCGTTCGCGTCCGGCATGTTCTCGGTGCACGGCGTGAGGCCGATCACCCGCAGCGGCAGCCCGAGCCGCCCGACGGCCTGCATCGCCCCGAGCACGGCCGCGGCGCCGGCCATGTCGCCGCGCATCGCCTCCATGCCCTCGGACGGCTTGATCGAGATGCCGCCGGTGTCGAACGTCACGCCCTTGCCGACCAGGACGATCGTCGGCAGGTCCGTGCGGGCGGCGTTGTGGCCCAGGATGATGAACGCCGGCGCGTACCCCGCGCCCTGCGCGACCGCCAGGAACGCGCCCATGCCGTTTCCCGCCGCCCACGCCCGGTCGCCGACCTCGACGTCCAGCCCGGCCTCGCCCGCGATCCGGCGGGCCGTGTCCGCCATGTAGGCCGGCGTGCAGATGTTCGGCGGCCCGTTCGCCAGATCGCGCGCCAACGCGACGCCGTCCGCGATCGCCGCGCCCGCCTTGGCCCCCGCCTCCATCGCCGCCACCCGATCCGCGTCCTGGACGACGAGATCGATGTTCAGCGGCGGGCGGTCCTCGCGCGTCTTCTTGGGGGCGTCGTATCGATAGAGCGCCAGAGCCATCCCCTCGACGGTCGCCTGTGCCGCCTGCGCCGCGTCCAGGCCGCCAATGCCCGCGCCGTGGACGATCGTGGCCACCGTCGCCGCGCCGTGGTCGCGCGCGGTACGGGCGGCCGTGGCGGCGGCGCGGCGTACGGCGTGCAGGTCAAACCCATCGGCCGGCCCGAGGCCGACGACGAGTACGCGCTTGGCCGGGATCGCGCCGCGCGGGTACAGCGTCTTGACCTCGCCCGCCGCGCCGGTCAGATCGCCAGAGACGATCAAGTCGCTGATTGCCCCGCCAAGGGCCGCATCGACCGCGCCCGTCGCGCCGCCAGGGGCGGTGATGCCGACGAACAGGTTGACGATGAGGGCGTCGCATTCCGCGTCCTGGATGGCGCCTTGGCGGACGGTGAACGTGGGGAGGGGCATGGGGGGTGGCTCCGGGGGATGAGGGCGACCGGCTATCGCGCCGCCGATCTTGCCTCCGCCCGCCCGCGACGGCAAACTCACGCCCATGCCCTCCGACGACCCCGCCGGCCCACGTACGCCGCCTGCGCGCGCTGCCCTCGCGCCGCAGGCAAGGCGCGGCGCGTGAGCGTCGCCATCGCGCTCGCCGTCGTCGTGGTGCTGACGGCGTTCACGGCGCTGTACGTCGCGGCCGAGTTCGCCACGGTCGGGGTGCGCCAGAGCCGCGTCGCGCAGCTGGCGGACGACGGCAACCCGCTGGCGCGTCGGCTGCTGCCGATCATCACGGACAGCCACCGCCTGGACCGCTACATCGCCGCCAGCCAGATCGGCATCACGCTCAGCGGGCTGATCCTCGGGGCCTTCGGCCAGTCGCGGTTGGGGGACAGCTTGTCGGCGCTCCTCGAGCGATCCGGCTGGACATCCGGCGCGGCCGCCTCGACCGGCGCGGCGCTGACGCTGCTCGGGCTGACGGCGGTGAACGTCGTGTTCGGGGAGCTCGTGCCCAAGTCGCTCGCGCTCCAGTTCCCGACGCAGGCCGCGTTGTGGCTGTACTGGCCGATGACGGCGTCGCTGGCGCTGTTCCGGTGGTTCATCGGCCTCCTCAACGGCAGCGGCGTGCTGATCCTGCGGGCGCTGGGCATGCACTCGACGGACGGGCACCGCCACATCCACTCGCCCGACGAGATCACGATGTTGATCGCCGAAAGCCGGGACGGCGGGCTGCTGGACGACGAGGAGCAGCATCGGCTCAGCCAGGCGCTCCAGCTCGGCCGCCGCACGGCCAAGCAGCTCATGGTCCCGCGCCGCGCGATCCACGCGATCGACGTCGAGACGACGCCTGAGGCGCTGCTGGAGTGGGCGGTCGAGAGCCCGTACACGCGGGCGCCGGTGTTCCGCGGTTCGATCGATGACATCGTCGGCCTCATCCAGACGAAGGACGTGGCGGCCTTGTATTCCGCCCAGGGCAGCTGCGAGGGCTGGCAGGATCGGATCAAGCCGATGACGATCGTGCCGGCGACGCTGTCCGCCGATCGCCTGCTGTCCGAGCTGCGCCTGCGCCGCGCGCGGCAGGCGATCGTGCTGGACGAATATGGCGGCGTCGACGGGATCGTCACGCTCGAGGACATCCTGGCCGAGCTGGTCGGCGACGTCGCCGACGAGTTCAAGGCCTCCGACGCGCCCGAGCGCCTGGACGACGGGCGCGTCCGCCTGCCGGGCGCGCTGCGCCTGGACGAAGCCGCCGATTGGCTGGGCGTCGAGTGGACGGACGCGGACGCCGGCACGGTCGGCGGGCGCGTGCTGGTCGCGCTGGGCACGGTGCCTGAGGGTGGCGAGCGGCTGACGATCGACGGCGTCGAGCTCGAGGTCGAGCGGATGGACGGAACGGCGATCGCGTCCGTGATCGCGCGGCCGTTAGCGAAAAGCGACGGCGACGACAACGGCGAAGGGGACGCGGCATGAGCGTCGGCTCCGTCCTCTTCATCGTGCTGCTGCTGGTCCTCAATGCCCTGTTCGTCGCGGCGGAGTTCGCGATCATCGGCGCGCCGCGGGCGTCCATCGAGCGGCTGGCGGCGCAGGGCAACGCGGTGGCGCGCCGGGTGGACCGGATCCTGCGCGACCCCGTGCGCCAGGACCGCTTCATCGCCACGGCTCAGCTGGGCATCACGTTCGCCAGCCTCGGCCTGGGCATGTACGGCGAGCACGACATGGCCGAGCGGCTGGAAGTGGCGCTCCATGGGCAGCGCTGGCTGCCGCCGGCCCTCGCGGCGCACTCGCTGGCGACCATCGTGGCGGTCGGGGCGCTGACGTACCTGCACATCGTCATCGGCGAGATGGTACCCAAGAGCATCGCGCTGGCGGAGGCGGAGCGGACGGTGCTGTGGGTCGTCCGGCCGATGCTCGTGATCCAAGGGCTTCTGAAGCCGCTGGTCATCGGCCTCAACGCGCTCGGCAACGGGGTGCTGCACCTGCTCGGGGTGCGGCGCGAGATGTCGCGGGGCCACTTCTACTCATCCGGTGAGCTGCAGTACCTGGTGGAGGAGAGCGAGGCCGGCGGGCTGCTGCGGGCCGAGGCCGGCCAGGTGATGCGCGATCTGTTCACGTTCGGCGAGCGGACGGCCGAGGAGATCATGGTGCCGCGCGTCCACGTCGCCGGCCTGCCGCTCGGGGCCACGCCCGACGCGCTGCGCCTCGCGCTGGCGGAGGGCACGCACACGCGCTACCCGGTCTACGAACGCGACCTCGACCACATCGCCGGCGTCGTGCACATCAAAGACCTCCTGCGCCTCGTCCGCGACGACCGCCCGCTCCGCCGCGCCGCCGTCCGCCCGGCCGCCTTCGTCAGCGCCCAGAGCGAGCTGGACGAGGTGCTCGAGGCGATGCGCGCCGCGCGCACGCAGCTGGTCATCGTCATGGACGAGCACGGCGGCACGGACGGCATCGTGACGATCGAGGACCTGTGCGAGGAGGCCGTGGGCGTTGTGTCCGAGGGGGCGGACAGCGTGCTCGACGTCCGCCGCCTGGACGACGGCAGCCTCGCCGTCGCCGGGACGGTGCGCCTGGACGAGCTGGGCGAAGTGCTGGGGCGCACGCTGGAGGACGACGAGATCGACTCCGTCAGCGGCCTGATCCTGGCTCGCCTGAACCGCCCCCCGGTTGTGGGCGACGCGATCGAGTGGCGCGGGCTGCGGTTCGTCGTGACGGTGGTCGAGGGGCACGGGGTGGCACAGGCGCGGGTGGCTCCGGTCACCTAGGGAATTCGGGTCGATGATCCGGTCCGCGCCCTACCCTTCGCCGTCCACGATCTCCACCCACCCCCCGTCCCCGTTCACCCGCACCCGCATCCCGGTGCGCAATCGTGCCACCGCGTCCGGCACGCCCACGACCGCCGGGATCCCGTATTCCCGCGCCACGACGCTGCCGTGCGTCATCAGGCCGCCCACCTCCATCACGAGGCCGGCGGCGTTGATAAACAGCGGCGTCCAGCCGGGATCGGTGAACGGGGCGATCAAGATCTCGCCCTTTTGCAGCACGTCGCCGCCCGGGTCGGTGACGACGTGCGCGATGCCCTCCACGATGCCGGCCGAAGCCGCGGTGCCGACGAGCGCGCCGTCCGGCGCGTCGCCCTGGGCGATCGTAACCTCGGGGATCTCGCCGTCGGACGTGATCAGGCGCGGCGGACGCATTGCCGCGAAACGCGCCATCTCGGCCCGGCGCGTGGCGACGATCGGACGCGCGTCGAACGCGGGGTCTCGCACTAGTCGCTCGATCTCGTCGAAGCGGAGCATCCACGCGTCGTCGATCGCGCCCAGGCGGCCGGCGGCGACGACGGGCGCGGCGGCTTCGGCGACGGCGTCCCGCAGGAGGCCGAAGACGCGGATCAGCACGAACTTGGGGTGCTCGCGCACCGCCATCAGCCCACGCAGGTCGCGCGCAAGCCGCCCGACCAGCCGCGCCCGCAGCGCGCCCAGTGGGCCGCGCCGCGCCGCCGACGACGCCGCCGTCGCCGTCAGCCGCGCGACGGCCGCCGCGCCGATCGCCGCCAGCTCGGCGTGCCGCGTGCGATGGGCGCCGGCCTGCGCGTGCGCCAGGTTGCCGGCGATCACGGCGATGAGCGGCGATGGATCGTCCGCCCAGCGCGGCCGCCCGAGGTCGATCTCGCCGCCGCCGCGCATGCCGTAGCGGGCCAGGAACGCGTCGAGCGCCGCCAGGAACGCCGGCCCGCCTTCGACGCCCGGCGCGGCGGCGAGGGCCGCGGCCGGCGGGCGCGACGTCAGGATGTCGACGAGGGCGGGGTGGGGACGGGCGAGATCGGCCAGATCGCCGACCTCCAGGTCCATGTCCGTGGTCACGTTGCCCAGTAGACCGCGCATCACCTCGGCGACATCGTCCGGCGCGGCGCCGAGGCGCAGGAGCAGCAGGCGGCTGATCATCGCGGCTGCGATGACCGGGATGAACCGCGGCAGCAGCCGAGCGAAGACGACCGCGACCTCGCGCTCCGCCGCCGCGACACGCGCCGCGCCGGCGGGGGCGGAGCGCACGTTCGACCGGACGGTAGCGACATAATCATCGCCGATCTGGGCCAGCCGCGCAGCGGCGCCATCGACATCGCGCCAGCAGAGCCACGCGACGATGCGCGGCAGCATCGGGCCGGCGAAGCGCGCGATGTCCCGGCCCCGCACCGGCCGCGCCTGCCGCGCGAGGCCGGCGACGACCTCGGGGCGGGCGAGCACCTGGCCGAGCGCCGCGGCCATCTGGCCGTCGGCGACGGTCAGGGCGCGCGGGACGATGCGGCGAGCCGGGCCGAAGGCCATCATCGGCGCGACGTCGACGTACGGCCGGCCGGCCGCCTCGGCGATGATGCGGCTGGGCGCCATCGCATCGTCCTTGGCGAACGGGAAGACGCGCCCGAGGGCGGCGCGGCCGATCGGCGTGAACGGGTCCGTCATGACCTGGACGTGGCCGAAGCTGATGAAGATGTGCGTCGCGCCGTCCTGGGGGTACGGCGCCGGGATCGGGAACAGCGTCGTGATCGGCCGCGACTGGACGATGAACAGCGTTCCGGCGGCGTCGATGCACCACTCGATGTCCTGCGGCGTGCCGTAGTGGTCGGCGACGCGGTCGCCCAGCCGGGCGAGGGCGATGGCCTGATCGTCCGTGAGGGACGGCCGCTGGCCCTCCTCGGCCGTGAGCGCGACGTGCTCGGTGCCGCCGCCGGGCAGCGGGCGGATCGCCAGCGCCTTGCGGCTGATCCGGCGCTCGACGACGCGCCAGCCGCGCCGGTCGACGCGGTACAGGTCGGCCGTGACGAGGCCGCTGACGAGCGCCTCGCCCAGGCCAAAGCCGGCGTCGATCGAGGTGACGTGGCGCTGGCCGCTGACGGGATCGGCGGTGAACAAGATGCCCGACACGACCGGATCGACCATCCGCTGGACGACGACGGATAGCGCGACGTCCTCGTGGGCGAAGCCGTTCTG
>JBDTSC010000121.1:0-10180 GCA_039931375.1 Ardenticatenales bacterium | reverse complement strand
GCGGGAAGTTCGCGCTCGCGCTCGCGCCGTTGATGATCGTCTTGTAGTTGCCCAGAACTTCGATGTCCGCGCCGTAGTCCGTGCTGTTGCCACCGTAGTACGTGCTGCACACGAGCGACTTGAGGTCGGCGGAGAAGATCGAGCGGACGTAGTCATAGCACGCGGCATTGGTGGTCTGAACCTCGCCGGGCGTCGTCGGGTAGTTTGACGAACACGTCGAGCCGACGACGTACACGCGGCCGGCCGCATCCAAGGCGATCGCGCGACCGGCGTCCGTGCTGGTGCCGCCGATGAACGTCGACTTCAGGATCGCCGTGCCGCCCGCGTTCAGCTGGGTCACGAACACGTCGTAGTTGCCGCCGTTTGCCGTCTGGTAGGCGCCGGCCGTCGTCGGGTAGTCCGTCGAAGCGGACATGCCCGTCACCCAGGCCTGGCCGCTGCCATCCACCACGATCATCGTGTTCGAGGCCTGGTAGAACGGGTTCGGGAACGACGTGTCGCTCGCGCCCGCCGTCGGCTCCGTCGAGGCGCCGCCGAAGCGGACGTTGTAGCCGATCGACGTCAGCGCCGAGTTGAACTTGACGACGCCGACGTCGTAATTGCCGCCCGGCCCGGTGCCGATCAGCGTCTGATCCGTGGAAATCGTCGAGTACTGGACGTACACGTTGTTGCTGGCATCGACCGCGACGGCGTTGCCGTAGTCGCTGCTGTTGCCGCCGAAGTACGAGAACGCCGTGGCCGCCGAGAGGCTGCTGTTCAGGACGAGCGCGAAGCCGTCCGGCGAGCCGATCAGCGCCGGGCGCGCGCCGCCCAGGGCGGGCCAGCCGGTCGTGGAGAACGTCTCGCCGGTCACGACGATGTTGCCGTTCGACATGCGCGCCACGCCGTGCGCGTAGTCCGTGCTCGTGCCGCCGGCGCGCGCCGAGGCCACGATGCCGTTGCCCGCCGCGTTCAGGATCGCGATGCCCACGACCGGCGTCACGCTCGGCGTGCCGATCGTGAACGGTGCGCCGACCCACGTCGTGCTGAACGAGATGGCCGAGATGATCACCTCGTTGGCCGGGGTCAGCGTCGAGCGGCAGTCGTACTCGGTGCTGTTGCCGCCGAGGTAGGTCGAGTAGACCAACGCCGAGTTGTCGGCGTTGGTCTTCGTCACGATGCAGTCGTACGACCCGGCGGTGGCGGCCTGGTACCCGCCCAGCGTCGGGTAGTCCGTCGAGGCCGACCAACCCGAGGTGTAGATGTTGCCGGCGGTGCCGATCGAGATGTTCGACGGTGCGTCCGTGGACGTGCCGCCGAAGCGGCGCGACCAGCCGACGATCGGGTCGATCGTCAGCGGCAGCGTCGCGTCGTACGCGCCGACGCCGAAGCCGACGACGTCGCCGTCCAGCGTGAACGAAACGTCGACGTAGTGGCGGTCGCCGAAGCCGGCGTCCTGCCAGGCCACGAGGCCCGTCTCCGTCAGATCGCCGAGCTGCGTGCCGACGACGAGGTTGCCGCCCACGACGGCCAGGCTGTCCTGGCCGCTGTAGCGCAGCTTGATGTCCGCGGGGTTCGCCCCGGCCTCCACCGAATACTGCCACTTCGCGATCGTCTCGGTCTCGTCCGCGACCGCGTTCGTGTCATCCGCCTTGCCGGCGGCCGACGCGCCGCTGCCCACGGTAACCTTGGCGTCGATGCCCTTCCACACGCCGCGGTACGTGACGGCGCGGAAGGCCGCGAGGTCGGTGGCCCAGTCCGATTCCGGGCCGATCAGCCAGTTGTACGACCCGGGCAGCGGCCCCGTCGCCTCGAGCGTCGGCTCTTCCGCCCCGTCGAACGCGATCTTCACGCTGTGCCGCGCGATCGTCGGCGAGTCCGCACCCGCGTTCGCCGGCGTCGACTCGTCGGCCGGATCCCCGCTCAGCTCCTCGCCCGGCAGCTGGCCGTTGTCCTCGGCCGCCAGGGTGTAGCCGTCGGAGGTCAGCCAGACTTCCACGCCGCCGGGCGCGACGTGGTACCGCACTGCCTCGTCCCACTGACCACCGTTCGGGATGAACCCGACCGCGTGATCCGCTTGGCCGAGCGGCCGCGGATCCGACGCTTGCCCCCGCGCGTCGGAACTGTTGACGAACGCCAGGAGCCCGAAAGCCCCCAGCATGACCATAAACCGCGCAGTCCATTTCGCTAACATGGTGTTCGCGACCCTCTCCGTTATGTCCGACAGTGTGCAGGTCCGCCGCGAGTGTCGTCCCCGCAACGGGCGGCTCGGCGATGCAGCATCGCCTGATGTGCAGTTCTAACGCACGATTTTCGCAGGAGATACTTGCTGGAGCACAAATTCGCGAATGTTCGTGCAGATCGCGGCGCCCGACCGTCAGCGCCGCGGGCTCACCGCGAGCGGCAGATAAATGCGGGCCGCATCGATCGCCAGCGGCGCTTCCGCCCGAAGCGATACGCTCCCATTGCTGACGCCAGCCCGCACGAACCCCGCCCCGCGATCACGGATCGTCGTCGTGATCGCCAGCGCCGCACGGCCGTCCGGGCCCGTCGTGGCCCCGCTCGCTTCGAGGTGGCCGATCTCCGTGGAGAAGGCGACGTCGATGCCGGGCACCGGGTTGCCGTAGCCGTCGCGCACCGTCGCCCAGCCGCGGACCCGCGCGCCGGGCGGCGCCGACACGGCGCTCAGCGTCAGATCGACCGACGCTGGCGGGCCGGGCAAGAAGTCGATCGCGAGCCGCACCTGCCGCGCCGCCGCGCGCGCGACCAGCGTCGCCAGGCCGGCGCGCGTGCCGCTGGCCAACGTCGCGGTCGCGACGCCCGAGGCGGCGGCGATGCGGTGCGCGGGCGCCACCGAGCCCAGGTCCGACTCGAAGCGCACGTCCTCGCCGCCGACCCGGTTGCCGTACTGATCGCGCAGCGTCACGGTCACGGGCATCGAGGCGCCCCCCACCGGCAGCGACGCGCGCGAGGCGATCAGGTCGAGCAGCGTCGGCGGGCCCGGCGTGATCTGGATGCGAGCGATCGCGCCGCGCCCCTCGATCGACAGCGCCCGCACGCGCGCCAGGCCGGCCCGCCGGTCGGACACGAACGTCGCGCGCGCCACGCCCCGTTCCGTCGTCACCAGCTCGGGCGAAACCATGCCCATGCCCGGCTCCGCCGAGAGCGAGACGGGCGTCCCGTCCTGAGCCGGGCGGCCGTGCTGGTCGAAGGCCCGGATGACCAGCTCCGCGCTCGCGCCGCCGACGGGCAGCGCCAAAGGGCCGGTGATCGTCAGCGTGTAGACGCTCTCGGGCGCGATGACGATCGTCGCCGCCGCCGAGTTGTCGGCGGGCGTCTTCTCGGCCGTGAGGGGCGCGAACATCCGCACCTGGTTCGTCATCGTGAAGCGCCGTCCCCAGCGCAGGCTCGTGTCCACCAGCGCGCTGATGACGATCGAACCGCTCTGCCCCGCGGTCAGCCGCGACGCCGTGAACGCGTAGGCGGTCGTATCGTCGGATGTGAGCGGCGGGCCGAACGTCTCGATGCGCGGGTTGAGCAGCCCTTGCGGGAACGGCTCCTCGATGCGCACGTCGTACACCGCGCCCGGGCCGTTGTTGCGGTAGCGCATCGTGTACGTCACGCGCTCGCCGGGCACGACCACCGACTCGGGCTCCACCACTTTGCTGATCGAAAGGTCCGGCGCGAGCAGCGTAACGACCGCGGTCCCTTCCGCGCGATTCGCGCCGTCCGCGGCCACAGCGCGCACCGTCGCCGGCCCAGCGACGCCGCCGGCGCGCAGCGTGCCGGTCACGCGCCCGCCGCTCGTGACGGTCTGGTCCATCGTGACGACGCCGCGATCCGTCGTGACCTCGACCGCGACGCCGTCCGCCACCGGGTTGCCGAGCGCATCGCGCGCCGTGACGATCAGGCGCGCCTCGTCACGGCTGTTCGCCGTCAGCGTCGGGCGCGACGGCTCGATCGTAACGCCGGACGCGCCGCCCGGCACGATCGCCAGCGTGGCGGTCACCATCACGCCCGCCCCCACGGTGGCCGTGACCACCGCGGGGCCGACGATCGCGCCGCTCGTCGCGTCCACCATCGCCCGCCCGCCCGACGTCGCCTGCGAGACGGCGGACAGCGCCACGCCGCTCGCCGCGAACTGCACGAGGGTTCCGTCGGGCGCCGGCCGGCCGCGGGCATCGTCCACGCTCGCGGTGACCGATGTCGTCCGGCCGCCGACTACGAGCCGCGGCGCGCCGAACGAGAGCCGAACGGCCGCCGGAAGGCCCGCGACGTAGCGGAGCGTCGCGACGGCATCGTGTCGCCCGCCTGCGCCCCACGCCGAGGCCTGCACCGTCGCTTCGCCGACGCTGTCGGGCGCGACGACCTTGGCCGTGGCGACGCCGAACGGCGCCGGATCGCCGGACGGGAGGACGCCGCCGCGGGTCGTCGGGCCGGCCGCCAGCACGTCGACGGCGACCTTGCCCGATACGACGGTCAGCGTGAGGGAGTGCCTCCCCGGCCCGAGCTCGCGCGCGACGGCGTGATCGACCCACTCCGCCGTGTCGCCGCCCGTCGTGATGGCGACGGCGGGCAAGGCGTCGACGACGATCGACAGGCGGGCGTCCGCGCCGACGGCGTAGCCAAGCCGAAGCAGGGCGGCCGGCGCGTCGAACGACCACGTGAGCGTATCGCCCGGGTGCTCACTGCGCACGTAGCCCGCGCCGCTGTTCGGACCGTAGGTCGATGCGTTGAACGTGCCCCACTCGCCGGTGCGCGTGACGGCGCCGCCCTCGGCCTCCGCGACGCCGCCGCCCCCCTGCAGCGTGCCGGGGCCAATGAGGACAAAGCTGACCAGCGTCCCGTCCGCGACCGCGCGTCCGGCCGCGTCCGTCACGCTCGCGACGATGTCGGCCGTCGACCGACCGTCCGCCTCGATCTGCGGCGGCGTCGGCGCGAGCGTCA
Organism: Ardenticatenales bacterium; assembly: GCA_039931375.1. Taxonomy (GTDB): domain Bacteria; phylum Chloroflexota; class Anaerolineae; order Epilineales; family Epilineaceae; genus Avedoeria. The sequence goes on along the minus strand of JBDTSC010000121.1, from coordinate 5,254 downwards.
GCGCCGCCGGAACGCCGACCGGCGGCCGCCAGCGTACGCGGCCGAGCCCTGCGGCGTCCCGCCCGTCGACGATTCGCGCCTCGATTTCGGGCGTCGTGCTGGCGCCCCAATCGTTGCCGCCGGCCAGGACATCGCTGGTCGTGCCCGCGCCTGCGCCGTTGAAGAGCTCCACCGCAGGGCCGCGGTTGCCGCCCAGATGGTTGGCGTCCGCGGGCGCCCCGCCGAGAACAAGCGTGGCCCGTCCCACCGGCGGGGCCGTCTCAACGATCTGCAACCCGCTCTCGAACCCCGTGATCCGCGTGCGCTGCACGGTCATCGCATCGGCATCCACGACGACGACCCCGGTGGCGGTGCGCCCCGTCCCGACGACCGAATCGTCTTCGACGATGACGCTGGCCGCGCGCACGATCACAAGTGCGGCCCGCGCCGCGGCGTCGGGCGTCGCCGTCGAGTCCGCCGCCCTCGTGAAGCCGGCCAACCGCGACGGCGGCCAACCGGCGTCGTCGAACCGGCACGCGCGCACCGTGACCTGTCGCACATGCGTGTCGCTGCCGCCCGGCGGACGGCCAGGCGGCACCGCCGCCCCCGCGCGACGGCCGAAGAGGACGACCGCCGAGCTCGAGCCGAAGCCCTGGAAGCGAATGCCGCTCAGGAGCGTGGCGGTGATGTCCGCGCCGAACGCGTCCACGACCAGCGCGCTCTGCGACCCGCTGGGCGCGGACCACTGTGTGTCCGTCGCGCGATCGTGCGCCGCTCCGCCGACGCCCGCGCCCTCGAACGACAGGGCCTTGTCGACGACGAGGACGCTCTCGGCGTACGTCCCCGGCCGCAGCCGGATCGTGTCGCCGCTCTTGGCCGCGTCGACGGCCGCTTGGATCGTGGTGTAGCAAGGCGTCGCGCCGCCGCAGCCGGCGTCATCGTCCACCACGCGCACCGTGGCGGCGTGGACGGCGGCGGGCTGCGGCGCGGCGGCCAGCAGTCCGACGGCGGCGCTCAGCGCGATCCCCGCGGCGGCCAGCGCCCGCACGGCGCGATGCGACGGCACAACACCAGCCGCGGATCGAATGCCCACGGGCATCGGCGGGTGGCGCTGCGCCGTGCGGTCGCGGCGGACGAGGCGGCGTGCAAGCATCAGTCGGTGGATACAACGGCCGGCGCGGGGGTTGGGGTACGGCCCCGCCCCCGCGCCGGCCGGCGCGATCTCACGGACAGAACGCGATCTCGACATCGTCGAGGAACATCCAGGCCCGGCCGCCCGTGCCGTCGTTCACGACGGTGCTGTACAGCCAGATGCGCTGGTTGCGCCGCAGCGTGACGTCCATCGACAGCGTGCGCCGCTGCCACTGCTTCGCGTCGGAGCGCACGTTGAACACGGTGGCCACCGGGCTGCGCTGGCCGCGCCCGTTGAGCGCCGGGTCGATGTCGTAGAGCAGCATCAGCTGCCGATCGGGACCGCCGCCCGCCTGCGCCTCCTCGAACGTCCAGGCGCCGACGGTCATCGTCCGGGCGTCCGGCGGCACGAGCACCGGCTGCCACGCGGACGAGTAGGCCAGCTGGTTCGGCTCGTCGGGCAGGATGCCCAGGACCAGGCTGTGCTGCCCGGCGTGGCCCATCGCGTTCGTGTACCGCGGCGGCCGCGCGCCGCCCAACGTCCAGCTCGCCTCGCTCTCGAAGCCGCTGTTGAGAATCGGCCGCGCGCAGCCGTCCGGCGTCGGCGCCACGATCGGCGTGCGCGTCGGCACGGGCGTTTCCGTGGGCAGGGGCGTGCGCGTCGGCGTCGGGATGGCCGTGCGCGTCGGCGTCGGCGTCGCGCTGGCCTGTGGCGTGTCGCTGGCGGTCGGCGTGATCGTCGGGGTCAGCGTCTCCGTCGGCGTCGGCGTCACGGTCGGCGTGTCCGTCGGCGTGGGCGTGTCCGTGTCCGTCGGCGTGGCGCTCGGTGTGAAAGTCTCGGTCGGGGTCGACGTCTCCGTCGGCGTGGACGTCTCGGTCGGGGTCAGCGTCTCCGTCGGCGTGGACGTCTCGGTCGGCGTCAGCGTGTCCGTCGGCGTGGACGTCTCGGTGGGCGTCAGTGTCTCCGTCGGCGTGTCCGTCGGCGTCGGCGTGTCGCTCGGGGTCGGGGTGACCGACGCGGTCGGCGTGACGCTCGGGGTCGACGTGTCGCTTGGGGTCGAGGTGATCGTCGGCGTATGCGTCGTCGTCGCCGTCGCGGTCGCGGTGCGCGTCGCCGTGGCGGTGGCCGTGCGCGTCGGCGTCGCCGTCGCCGGCGGCGGCGTGGCGGTGCGCGTGGCGGTGGCCGTCGGCGGGGCGGGCGTCGCGGTGCGCGTGGCTGTCGCGGGCGGCGAGGTGCGCGTGGGCGTGGCGGACGGCGGCACCGGGGTAGCCGTCGGCGGCGGGGCCGTCGTGGCGTTCGGCGGCTGCGCGACAAAGACGATCGCGTCGCGGTGCCGGACGCGCAGCGGGAGGGCGGACGGATCGCTCACCATCAGCTCGCCGAAGGCCAGCGGCGATGTGCCGGGCCCGCGGCCGCGCAGCCGGATGCGGGCGACGACGCCCGAGCCGTTGATCGGCGCGCCGCTGAGCAGCGTCCACGTGAAGAAGATCTGTCCGCTGGCCGCATCGACGCTGTTCTCGGCGAAGAACGCCCGGTCTGGATCCGGCAGGTCGCCCTGCGCGATCTGGACGCCCGGCACGTCCGGGTTCACGTCCACGATCTGCAGCACGTCGGGATCGAAGGTGAACACGATCTGCATGCCGTACACGTTCACCAGGTCGTGCGCCTTGACCTCGAGGTCGATGATGCCGCCCATCGCGATCGCGCTGAACGGTGGCTCGATCGTCAGGATGTCCAGCGTGACGTCGCCCTTGTTCACGTAGGGCAGGTAGATGCGCCCTTCCACGTGCTCAAGGGTTGGGAACGCCGTCGCGGACGCCGTCGGGGAAGGCCCAGCCGTCGGCGGCTCCCCCGCCCGCAGCCCGAACGGGCTCGTGTTGCCCTCGGAGTCCGTGGCCGTGGCGGTGATGTTCGGGCCCTGGAAGAGCCGCGCCACGCGGAAGTGGCCGTCCGCTCCGGCGCGCACGGTGAACTCCCAGATTCGGCCCTCGGTGCCGCCGTCCGAGTAGAGGTCGACCAGGCTGTTCGGCACGGCGTCGCCCTCGGCCAGGAACATGCCGGTGTCCGTGAGCACGGGCGCCGGCAGGTTCTTGTTCGCGCCCTGCTCGAGCACGATCGGGTCACCGCCGTTGTCGTACATGCTGTTGCGCCGGATCGTGTTGCGCAGCGTCCGGTCGCCGCGGAGCCGCAGGCCGGCCCCGAGGTTGAAGGCGATCACGTTGCCGAACGACAGGAAGTTCTGGTCGGCGCCGTCCGTCACGAGGATCCCGTCGCCGCCGTTGGGCAGCGGATCGGTCCCGTTGGCCGCGATGCCGATCAGGTTGCTCTGAACGCTGGTGAACTGCGTCATATCGTCCCGGAGCCAGACGCCGTCGCCCGTGTTGCCGCTGATGATGTTCGCGTCCGCGCCCGAGACACCGCCGATGATGCTGCCCTGGGCCCCGTCCGCGACGACGACGCCGGTGCCGTTCGGGATCGCGATCAGCCCGGCGGCGTTCGTCCCGATGCGGTTCGACGAGACCTGGTTGTCCGCCGTCCCGTCGCCCGTCACGCCGATGCCGTTCGTGTTGCCGCCGACGATGTTCGGGCCGGTCGTGTTGCCGACGTTGCTCTGGTGGGCGCCCTCGGTGATCAGGATGCCGAAGCCGGCGTTGCCGGCCGGCGCGCCGGCGCGGTCGATGCCGACGGAGTTGCCGAACACCTCGGTGGTCGCGACGCCGCCGCCGCGCAGGACGATGCCGTTGATGTTGTTGACGACGACGTTCCCGTCGCCCGCCTCGGTCCCGCCGATGTGGTTGCGCTCGGCCACGCCGCGCACGACGATCGCGGTCTCGAAGTTGCGCAGCTCCAGCGACCGCACGACGTTGTCGCTCGACGTGATCGTGAGCCCGTCGAACATCGTCGGCATCTCGGGGCTGATGCCGGCCGAGATCACGACGCCGGCCCCCTTGCCGGTGATCGTGTCGCGGCCCGTCGAGAGCGGCGGCAGAGACGGCTTGTCCGCGGGCAGCGCGTTCGGGTCGTCGCCGGTGGCCGGGCTCTGGGTCATCGGCGGCTGGACATCGATCGTGGCGGGCGCGTCGGGCGGGAAGACGGCCGGGTCGAACCGGATCGTGTCCGCGGAACCCGGACCGGGCGCGCCGGTGATCTGGCCGCGCTCGGCGTTCGACAATGCGGCGGTGGTCAGATCGCCCGTCACGAGCCGGATCGCCTCGCGCAGGCTGAGCGTCCCGTCCGCCACGACGCCGGGATCGGCGGTCGTGTCGACGATGAGCACGCTCGTCAGGTCGGGGGTCGCGCTGGCCGTGGGCGTCGCCGTCGGCGAGACGGGCGTCTCGGTCGGCATCGGCACGCTGGTCGGCAGCGTGGTCGGCGATGGGCCGATCGTCGGGGTGCGGGTCTGCGTCGGCGACGGGCCGCTGGTCGCGGTGCGGGTCACCGTCGGGCTGGGCGAGGAGGTGGGCGTCGACGTCGGCAGCGGGGTGCCGCCCGTCGGGCCGGGGAACACGGAGGGGGTCGATGTCGGCGTCGCCGGCGTCGTCGTGGGCACGAGCGTGCCGGTGGGCGTCGCGTCGGTGGCGATCAACGGGAACCAGGCGTTGAACACGCCCTGCCGCTGTTGAATCCGGACCAGGGTATCCAGCGGATCGGCGGTGTCGAACCCCGTCGGCGGCGTGACGAGCCGGACGATCGTGTCGACCGCGTCGTGCACGGCGCAGCTCGGCTCGTCCGTGCCAAACGTGAGGTAGCTCCGAACGACGAAGAACTGGACCACGTTCAGGTTCGCGTTCGCCAGCCAGGGCTCGGCCGGGTCGAACGCTTTGTCAGCGTCGAGGTCGTGGTAGGCCCCGATGCAGATCTCGATCTTCGTGACCTCGAGGTTGAGCGTGATGTCCTCGGCGGCGTTGAAGAACTCGATGTTGTCCGTTGGAACGCCGTTCACCCGAAAGCGGACCCGCTCGCCCTCGGCCGGACCCTCGACTTCAGGCGTCGCGGGGTCGTCGCCGGGCACCGTGATGCTGAAGACATGAGAGCCGCCGTCCCCCGAAACGACCGGCGCCGCGACGATCAGCGCTCCGCCGATATGGGCGCTGACGATCATGCCGAATGGCGCGGGCGCGCCGTAGTACGTGACGGTGCCGG
>JBDTSC010000120.1:0-10196 GCA_039931375.1 Ardenticatenales bacterium | reverse complement strand
ATGCGGCTGGGCGTGCACTTCGCCAGCGACATCGTCGCGGGCGGGATCATCGGCGTGGCGGCGGCGCTGCTCATCGGCGGCTGACAGCGTTATGCGCGGACGGGCGGATGGAATGAGCGCCGGACCTCACTGGTCAGCGCCTGCCCGCCTCGCCGCCGTCGTCCGTCACGGATAGCCGCGCTCCGCGACCACGGTGCCTTGGTCATCCTTCAGCGTCGCGCGGTCCGTCGCGTTGTCCCATGTGGGGGCCGTGCGACGCCAATAGAGATCGACGAAGTGGCCGTCGGTCACGTCGTTCGAGCCGCCGGGCGCGCCGTCGTAGCCCACGGCCGGACCGACGCCCGTCCAGACGCGGACGTACTCGCCCGCGTCCAGGCGGATCGGCGGGAACGTGTAGACGTCGCCCGCCGCGTTCGACAGCGTCCATCCGGCCATGCGAACGGTGACGGTCCCGGCGTTGCGGATGAGCACCTGCTCGAAGCTGAGCTCGTCGCACGCGGGCTGGCTGAAGTTCACCATCCCCGGATGAGAGCGGATCGGGTACTCGATCACGATGTTCGCGCCCTCCGGCACGGCGTCGCGCGGCGCAGCGCCGCCGGACGCGCGGTGCGCGGCGAGCAAGGGCAGGCTGATGTGGTCGAACGTGATGGGCAGATACACCGTCGCGGCCGGTGGTTCGGTCGGTGGCGCCGTCGACTGTTCCGTCGGCGGCGCGGTGGGTGCCGTGGTCGGCGATTCCGTCCCGGTCGCGGTCGGCGCTGGCGTCGCGGGCGTCGCGGTGCGCGTGGCGGCGGCGGTCGGCGCCCCGGTGAGCGTCGCGGCGGGTGTCGACGTCCTCGTGGACGGGACGGGCGTCCCGCTTGTCGAAGCGGCGGTCGGCGAAGCGGTCGCCGTCGCCGTCGCCGCCGTTGTCGGGGCGCCAGCCGTGGCGGTCGGTGCGACGACCTCCAGCCGCGCATCGTCCCAATAGCTGTCGTTGTGCTTCACCGCCCACTTCGCGCGGCCCCGCAGGTAGACCGTCACCGCGTCGCCCGCGGCGTCGACGTCCATGCCGAGGCGCAGCCAGCGGTCCCACGCCTCCGTCATCGCGTCGGGTGACCAGACCACCGTGTCGGGCGGCCGCTGGCCGAGGGCCGGCGGCGGCGCGCCGGTCGGGTCGACGCCGATCTGCACGCGGTACTCGCCGTTCGAGTTGTTCGAGCCGGGGCAGCGGGTGAGGGGCGATACGCACGGATCGTCGCAGTCCGACGTCCAGGCCATGACGAACGCGCTGAACCGCACGCGCGCGCCGCTGGGAACGGCTACGCGCTGGCTGAGCCCGGCGTCGTGCGCGGCGCTGGACGTGAAGAACTTCTGGAGCGCCCGGCCGTGGAACACGCGCAGGCTGAAGCTGTACACGCCGCCGTCCGGCTTGTAGCGGACATACGGCTCGTCCTTGAACTCCGGCCGCACCAGCGAACCGTCGTACCACGGCGTCCAGCCTTCGCCCACGACGAGCTCGGCCGCGCCGACCAGGACGAACGCGCCCTCGAACCCCGGGTTGATCAGCCGATTGCCCGTGCGGACATCGGCCGGCGGCGCCGGAGCCGTCTGCCCCGCGCTACGGGCGCTACGGGCGCTACGGACGCTACGGGCGCTGCGTGGCCCCGATGCGCCACGTCCTCCGTCGGGCCGGGCGACGGGGGCGGCGCCGGCGCCATGCGCTAGAACGAACGCCAGGCCGGACGCAATGACTACGGCCACGAGCGCCCGGGGGCGAGGACCGAATCGGTGCTTCGTTGGACGGTGCGGCATCTTGAACCCTCCACCCCGTGAGCGGTCAGCCGCCGGTCTGTCGCCGGTCAGCAGCGCCCCGTATCCTTTCGGTCCCCGCTGCGTCTTATAGTACACGTTGGGTTTGTTCGATCGCTTCATTGGAGGTTTGTGATGACGACTGGACTGGTGATCTTGACGGTGATGGTGCTTCTGGCGTGCTGCGACGGCCTCGGCCTCTCGCGTCAGTAGTCCGCCGATCCGAACCGAAGGGTGCCGTTGATCGGCATCTCGGCGCCGCATAGGCGATCGCGTTCGGATCACCCCACAAACTCCGCTACCCGGCCGGCGAAACGATTCATTTCGGCCGACGCGGACCCCAAGAATGGACGCCGCCGAGCGTGTTGCCCGGCGGCGTCTCTCTTTGTCGGAACGCCGCGTGACAGTGGTTCGCGGGCATGGCGCCGCACGCTCACCGGATCGATGCCCAGCGCTTAGCGTACGCTCAACCAGGGCCGTATCCGACCGCCACGCGATGCGTTCTAAGGGCAGATTGAGTTCGATTGGCCCGATGGTGGCGGAACCGACGCATTTGGAGATTGAAGATGGAAGGCATGCTCGTGATCGTGACGATGGTCGTCCTCTTGGCATGGTGCGACACGCACGGCCGGGGCCGCGACGTGTCGTAGGGACCGAATCGGCCGCGACGATCGCACTTATGCGCGCCGCCGTGCGGCACTGTGCGGCACTGGGCGACACTGTGCGGCACCATGCGACACTGTGCGGCACCGGCAATGGCCCGCCGAAGGGCACGCGACATGCGATTTCGAACATCGCGTATCCATCACCATCGCATCGGCGTCCTATGGATCATCAACACAGCGTCGACCACTTGCCCGGATTCATTTGGGCCTCGATTGGCGGTGACGACGCCACCGCACGACACCATTTGGAGGGTTTGGCCATGAGCACTGGCATTATCATCTTGACGGTCATGTTGTTGCTGGCGTGGTGCGAGACGCTCGGCTTCTCGGGCAACTAGCTCCGGGGGTCGGGCACCATCCGACATCGCTGTCGGGACCGCTCGCCCAGGTCAGCCTACCACCGCGACGAGCGGTCGCGACAGCTCTCTCCTCTGCGGCGCGACGCCGGATGGCCTCCATCCGGCGTCGCCGCGTTAACGCGATCGGCGTCACGCCCACCGCACCCCTAGCGCCGCTACCCGCGCCCGCCACGCCGGGTCGTCCAGCCGCGGCGTCGTCATGATCAGGCCGTCCTCGCCCGTGTCCGCGTAGTACCGCGGGCGGCGCCCGGCCTCGACGAACCCGAAGCGCTCGTACAAGGCCTTCGCTGGCGCGTTCCCGAAGCGCACCTCGAGCGTCAGCACGGCGGCACCGCGCCCGATCGCGATCTCCGCCAGCCGCGCCAGCAGCCGCGCGCCCACGCCCTGGTTGCGCCAGTGCGGCTCGACGCTGATCGTCATGACGTGCGCCTCGTCCACCTGCAGCCAAAGGCCGCCGAAGCCGATCATCGTCCCGAGCGCATCGACGGCCACGGCGTACGCGGCGATCGGGTTCGTCCGCTCGCGGTCGAAGTGTCCCTCGGCCAGCGGCCACTGGAACGTGCGCTCATAGAGCGCCGTGACCGCTTCGACATCCGCCTGGCCCATCATCCGAATCGCGACACCCTCCGGCGGGTCCGGCGGATGGGCCGGCGACGCCGGGACATGTTGGCCGGCGTCCCCGTCCGGGCCGAACGTCGCCGGTCGCGTCGTCGCCGCCAGATCGCCGCCGCTGTAGATCGGCGCGAGCGTCGCCGGATCGTCCGCTCCGCCGGCTCGCAGGCGCGCGCGGCCCAGGTGGGCCAGCCAGCCCGGACGGCGCAGCCCGGCGGCCTCCGGGAGCACGCGCGCGCCCGCCGCGGCCAGAATCGCGCGGCCGTCCACGTCCAGCTCGCCTGCCACCCAATCGTCCGCGGAAACGCGGTCGGCCAGCTCGGCGATCGTCCATACCTCGAGCCGTCGCGCGTCCGGCCAGGCCTCCGCCCCGCTCGGCGGGTACCGCGCGGCGATCACCCGCCCGCGCCCGGCGGCCAACACGGCCCACAGCGCCGCCGGCGGCGCGGCATCCGGCGGCGCGAGCGAAGCGGCCAGGATGTCCAGCGTCGGAACGCCGACGAGCGCTGGCGCGCGGCCGTCCGATGCGACCTGCGCCGCGCCCAATACGAGCCCCTTGGCCAGGCTGAGCCCGATGCGCAGGCCGGTGTACGAGCCCGGACCGATCGCCACCGCGATGCCCTCGAGCGCCGCGACCGACCGGCCCGCCTCGGCCAAGACGGCCGCGACGATCGGCGCGAGCTCCGCCGTGTGGCGGCGGCGGCTGGTCCAGACGCGCTCGGCCAGCACCCGATCGTCCACGCACAGCGCGACGCTTGCCGCGTCCGTCGCGGTGTCGATCGCCAGCCAGGCGTCCCGGCGCGTCACGACCGGACAGCGCCGTCCGACGCGGTGTCGATCGGCGCGGCCGACGTCCCGGCCGACTTCGCAACCAATGCCGCGGTCAGCATCACGGCCAGCGTGGTGAGCATCGTCTCGCCAACGTCGGTGGCCGCGACCGCGACGATCCGACGTGGCGCGTCGGCGAGGATCGCGTCGGCGACGGTGTCGACGTCGGCTTTGTCCCTGTCGTCCCTGTCGCCCTCCACGGGGGCCTCCTCGGCGAACGCAAGGGTCAACGCCACGTCGATATCCGGCAGCACGCCGCGCGCGTGGGACGGCCACTCGACGACGACCCGGTCGCCGTCGGCGAGGCGCTCGTCCAGCGCGAGCTCGAGCGCTTCGGCGGCGGACCCGACGCGGTAGAGATCGACATGGACCAGCCGAGGCGGGCGAGGCGGGTCCGGCGCGTCGCCAGCGCCGTCGTCGGCGACGGGCAAGGGGTATGACCGCTCGATCGTGTACGTCGGGCTGGTCACCCGCTCCGCGATGCCCAGGCCGACGGCCAAGCCCTGAACCAGCGTCGTCTTGCCGGCGCCGAGGCCGCCGGCGAGCGTCAGCAGGGCGCCGGGCGGCATGCACCGCCCGATCGCCGCGCCGATCGCGCGCGTGGCGGCCGCGTCGACGGCGATCCACGAGGCGGGCGGCAGAACCGGCGACGGCAGCTTCGGCGACGGCGCGGTGGGGACTGGGGCGGGCGGTGGGGTGGGTGGCGAGGACATCGAACGGATTATACGGAGGCTGCGGTTGGGCGCAGGGTGATGGAGGAGGCGCGCCGCGCTGTGGTACCATCGGCCCGGGCGGTGGAGGCCCGGCGAGTGGACGTTGTGGTCGTGTCCGACATCCATGCGAACCTCGAGGCGCTGCGCGCGGTGCTGGCCGATGCGGGCCGGTTCGACGCGCTGTGGTTCTTGGGCGACGCCGTCGGCTACGGGCCCGACCCGGAGGCGTGCGTGCAGATCTTGATCGAGCGCGCGCCCGCCGTCTGGCTGGCCGGCAACCACGACCACGCCGCCCTGGGCAAGCTGGACGTGTCCGACTTCAACCCCGAGGCGCGCGCCGCGGCCGAGTGGACGGCCGGTCAGCTGTCCGATGCCGTGCGCGCCCGCCTGAACGCGTGCACGCCGCGCGTGGACGACGCAAAGCGCGACATCACGTTCGTGCACGCCAGCCCGCGCAGCCCGATCCGCGAGTACATCCTCAACGCAGCGCTGGCGGAGGCCGCCTTCGAGAGCTTCAGCGGCGCTCTCTGCTTGTTCGGCCACACCCACGTGCCGGCGGCGTACGACGAGGCGATCGACGGCGCGGCGCGCCATCCCCTGACGCCCGGCGTGCCGCTCAGCCTGTCCGGCGGCCGCTGGCTGCTGAACCCCGGCAGCGTCGGACAGCCGCGCGACGGCGACGCGCGGGCGAGCTACCTGCGCATCACCGAGGACGCGGACGGCCAGCGCACGGTGACGCTCCACCGCGTGGCGTATGACATCGCGGCGACGCAGGCCAAGATCCTTGCCGCCGGGCTGCCGCCGCGCCTGGCGGCGCGGTTGGAGTTCGGGTGGTGAGGGACGGGTGAGCGCCGGCGCCTGAGTGCGACGCAATACACGGCACCTACACCCCGAGGTACGCCTCGATCACCGCCGGATCCCGCTTCAGATCGGACGCCTTGCCGCTCAGGCGGATCGTGCCCGTCTCCAGGACATAGCCGCGGTTCGCGACGTCCAGCGCCGCCAGCGCGTTCTGCTCGACCAGCAGGATCGTCGTGCCGGACTCCGCGTTCAGGCGGCGGATGATGCTGAAGATCTCCTCGACCAGGATCGGCGCCAGGCCCATCGACGGCTCGTCCAGCAGGAGGATCCGCGGGCGCGCCATGAGGCCGCGGCCGATCGCCAGCATCTGCTGCTCGCCGCCCGAAAGCGTGCCGCCGGCCTGGCGTCGACGCTCGCGCAGGCGCGGGAACTGGTCGAACACGCCCTCGAGATCCGCGGCGATGGCCGCCTTGTCGCGTCGGGTGAAGGCGCCGATCGCCAGGTTCTCCTCGACGCTCAATCGCGCGAAGATCCCGCGGCCTTCGGGCACGTGCACGACCCCGGCGGCGACGATCGCGTGCGTCTTGAGCGCGGCGATGTCCCGGCCGTCCAGCCGCACCGCGCCCTGGCGGGGGCGGATCAGGCCCGAGATCGTCCGCAGCGTCGTGCTCTTGCCCGCGCCGTTCGCGCCGATGAGCGTGACGATCTCGCCGTCCTCGATCGTCAGCGAGACGCCCTTGAGGGCGTGGATGTTGCCGTAGTAGCTGTGGACATCGTCCAGTTCGAGGAGCGCCATGCCGTAGGAGTCCTTACGCGCGTGGGTCCGCCGCCGACATGGCGTCGGCGGCGTCGATGCTCTCGGCGGCGCCGCGGCCCAGGTAGGCCTCGATGACCTTCGGGTCGCGCTGGATCGCCGCCGGCTCGCCCTCGGCGATCTTCTGGCCGAAGTCCATGACGCTGATCCGGTCGGAGACCGTCATCACGACCTTCATGTCGTGCTCGATGAGCAGGATCGTGATCGCGCGCTCGTCCCGCAGGCGGCGGATGAAGGCGATCATGACGTCCTTCTCGCTCGGGTTCATGCCCGCCATCGGCTCGTCCAGCAGGAGCAGCTTGGGCCGCGTGGCAAGGGCGCGGGCGATCTCGAGCCGTCGCTGGTCGCCGTACGCCAGGTGGCGCGCCAGCTGGTCGCCGCCGCCCCCGAGGCCGACGAACTCGAGCAGCTCCTGCGCCTCGACCAGCGCCGCGGCTTCTTCGCGCCGGGCGGCGCGGGTGCGCAGGATCACGCTGGGCAAGGAGGCGTGCAGGTGGCTGTGAAGGCCGACCAGGATGTTTTCCAGCGCGGAGAGGTTCGGGAACAACCGGATGTTCTGATACGTCCGCGCGATCCCGAGCCGCGTGATCTGGTCCGTGCGCCGCCCCTCCAGGTGGTAGCGTCCGTCGAACACGATCGTGCCGTGGTCGGGCGTGTAGAAGCCGGTGAGGCAGTTGAAGAACGTCGTCTTGCCGGCGCCGTTCGGGCCGATGACGCTGTAGATCGCCCCCGCGGGGATCGCGATCGACATCTCGCCGACGGCCGTCAACCCCCCGAAGCGCTTCGTGACGTCCACGGCCTCCAAGACGGCGCTCATCGGCCGCTCCCCGACAGGACGGCCGCTGGCGTCGACGGCGCGGGTGAGGGCGAGGGCGCGGCGGCGCGGCCGTCGTCCGAGTCATCCGGGTCGTCCGGGTCATCCGGATGCAGCTCGCGCAGCGTGGTAGTGCTGGGGATCATCCCCTCGGGCCGATAGAGCATCATGACCACCAGCACGATGCCGTAGGCCCACAGCCGGTACTCGGCGAACTCGCGCAGCAGCTCGGGCAGCCCGACCAGCGCCAGCGCGCCGACGATCACGCCCTCGATCGAGCCGAGGCCGCCGACGATGATCAGGGCCAGGATGTTGATCGAGATCAGCAGGTTAAAACTGTGCGGGAAGATCGATACGAGCTTTGGGCCGAAGATCGCGCCCGACAGGCCCGAGAACGCCGCGCCGATCGCGAACGCCATGAGCTTCGTGCGCACGAGGTCGATGCCCATCGCCTGCGCGACGTCCTCGTCCTCGCGCAGGGCCATCCAGGCCCTGCCCAGGCGCGAGTCCTTGAGGCGCACCGCCACGAACGCCGCCAGCAGGCACCCGCCCAGGATGATGTAGAAGAGCATCTGCGGCTTGTCCGGCCCCTCGATCGCGATCTTGTACACGCAGACCGGCACGTCGATGCCGCGGGTCACGCAGCCCTGGCCGAAGGCCAGCCACGGGACCTTGATCGGCGGGATCCCCTTGAGTCCGAGCGAGCCGCCCAGGAACGGCCGGAGCCACTCGGAGAGCGCGAGCACGCGGATGATCTCGCCGAAGCCGAGCGTGACGATCGCCAGGTAGTCGCCCCGCAGCCGCAGCACGGGAATCCCGAGGACGATGCCGGCGAAGACGGCGACGACGATGCAGAACGGCAGCGCCGACCAGAAGCCCATCGGCCCGGTGAGCGGCCCGCCCGGCGTGGCGGCGCGGGCCAGGAAGCTCTCGGGCGAGGTGAGGACGCCCATCGTGTAGGCGCCGAGCGCGAAGAAGGCCACGTAGCCCAGGTCGAGCATGCCGGCGAAGCCGACGACGATGTTCAGCCCGAGGCCCATCAGGATGAACAGCCCGACTTGGTTGAGGACCTCGCTGTGGTAGGAGCCGGCAAAGTGCGGCAGCGCGAGCATGGCCGCCGCCAGCAGCGCCACCCAGCCGCGCTTCAGCCAACGGCGCTGCCCGCTCGGCCGCGCCGCAAGCCGCGCGCCGACGTCGGCCCGGAAGTGGCGCCACAGCCAGCGGCCGCCGGCGGCGAGCGCGAACAACACGGCCGCGCCGACGACGGACAGCGACTTCCCGCGCAGGAACCAGGCCGTCGAGCTGCGCGGCACGTTGTTGTGGTCCAGGAGGATCGTGACGTGGTCGCTGAGGACCCCCACCAGGATCACGGCGATCGTCCCGGCGGCGAGCGCGCGGCGCAGCTCGGAGGGGAGCCACGCGACGGCATACGCCAGAAGCGCGGCGAACGTCAGGTGCCAGACGATCGGGCCGAGGATCGCGTACAACGCCGGCGTGGTGTGGATGAAGATGTCGCGCAACACGAAGGATCCACCGAAGAGGTGGACGACCGGGCCGATCCAAACGAACAACCCGACGACGGCGCTGGCGACGGCGCCGCCGAACGCGACGCCGAGCGCCTCCGGCGGGCGGGGCCGGGCGGGAAGCGCGCCGCGGAAGGCCAGATACGCCACGACCAGCGCGAGCAGCTCGGGCAGGCTGAGCAGCGTCGAGACGACGGGCTTGCCGGCGACGATGTGGTCCACGTTGATGATCGAGCGCGCGCTGAACGCCTCGAACAGCCCGACGAGGCCCAGGAAGATGATCACGCCGCCGACGATGAGCCCGCGGCGTCCATAGCCGGCCAGGAGGCGGCGGACGTCGAGCCCCGTCACGCCCGGTACGCCGTCGCCGCTCGCGGACTCCGCAACGTCGCTCACGCCCGCTTCTCCGCGACGCGCTCGCCGAGAATGCCCGTCGGGCGGAACACGAGCACCAGCACGAGCAACGAGAACGCGATCGCGTCCTTCAGCTGGTGCGGCGCCGGGATGCCGAGGCCCTCGAGGAACAGCGCCGGTCCGAGCGACTCGACGACGCCGAGGAACAGCCCGCCGAGCATCGCGCCCGGCACGTTGCCGATCCCGCCGAGCACCGCTGCGGTGAACGCCTTGAGGCCGGGCTGGAAGCCCATGTTGAACACGACCTGGCCGTAGATCAGCGCGTGCAGGACGCCCGCGACGCCGGCCATCGCGCCGCCCAGCACGAACGTCTGGACGATCACGCCGTCGACGTCGATGCCCATGAGGGCCGCCGTGTCCTTGTCCTCGGACACGGCCCGCATCGCCCGTCCGGCGCGTGTGCGCTGGACGAACAGATAGAGGGCCGTCATCAACGCGATCGCGACGACAAAGACGATCACGTGGACCTTCAGGATGTTCGCGCCGCCGATCGGCACGCTGCCCTTGAGGAGCTTGATGTCCGGGTACTTCTTGAGGCCCGACCCGAACAGCCCGCTGAACGTGTACTGCAAGAACAGCGACGCGCCGATGGCGGTGATCAGCGGCACGAGCCGCGGTGCGCGTCGCAGCGGGCGGTAGGCGATCCGCTCGAGCAGCACGGCCACCGTCGTCGAGCCGGCGACCGCCACGGCCGTGATGATGACCAGGCTGACGGCGACGCGTCCCGGATCGGCCAGCCAGCCGGCACGGTTCAGCGCGTCCGCCGCGAAGTAGCCGGCGAACGCGCCGCTCATGAAGATCTCGCCGTGCGCGAAGTTGATCATCCGCAGGATGCCGTACACCAGCGTGTAGCCGAGCGCGA